>JANOVD010000395.1:0-10830 GCA_031417255.1 Chitinophagaceae bacterium | reverse complement strand
CTTCGCTAAAATCTTCCTTGGCATACAGGGCATCTTTTTCATGCATCACCTTCCACATTTTTTTGTGGCCCATCAACACGGTATTTAAAACGGTTGTTTCGTCAAACTCAAACTGGTTTTGATTTAAAACAGCCATCCGCTCACCGGGGGTAATATCGATGGTTCCCTTGTTGGGTTCAATTTCGCCGCTGATGATCTTTAAGAAAGTAGATTTACCGGCACCGTTGGCACCAATTACACCGTAACAGTTTCCTTTGGTAAAGCTGATATTCACTTCATCAAACAAAACCCGTTTGCCGTAAGCCAGCGTTATATTATTTGCACTTATCATAATTATTAAAAAGTGTGCAAAGATAGGGGTTTAGAGATTTATTGTTTAAGGTTTGTTATAGTTTATGGCGAGCTAAAAGTTTTCAAGTAAGTAACATTATCTTGATATAATATTTATAAGGGCCATTTATGAAGATCATTTCATTTTTACCTTTTCTACTGATTAGCTCCTGCCTGTTTGCACAAAAGCGAACAGAAATGACCATTCATTTTGATTTTGATAAAGCTGTTGTAAGGCCGGTTGATGCAAGGTTGCTGGATAGCCTTGTTGCTGCATTTCCAAAAAATATCAATATTGAAATATACGGGCATTGTGATTCAAGAGGAACCGACGGCTACAACGATACACTTTCTTTAAAAAGAGTCAGGTCAGTTAAAAAATACCTGCTGGCCAGGGGTGTTGAGATATCGTCAATCACAAATGAAGAGGGATATGGCGAAACACGGCCAGCTGCAACTGTACATAACAGCAATTATGAAATAATAAACCGCAGAGTAGAGTTGGTAATAACCATACCGGAAGAAAATGCCGTTGAACAAGAAGCAGAAAATACAATTACAAAAATAATTGAAGATACTGCTACCATGGCCGGTACTAATATCATTTTAAAAGATCTGAATTTCATTGGCGGAAGCCATCATTTGCTGAACAACAGTTACAAATCCCTGAATGACCTGCTGAATGCCTTAAAAAAGAATGAAAACCTGGTGATACAGATTGAAGGGCATATTTGTTGCATGCCTGATGATGAAGATGGATACGATTATGAAACCCTGACATATAATTTATCTGAAGAAAGGGCAAAAGCGATCTATAATTACCTGGTATCAAAAAACATTGCCCCCGAAAGGCTTTCCTATAAAGGATATGGCCATAGTAAACCAATATACAAGTACCCTGAAAAATCTGAACAGGAAAGAATATTGAACAGACGGGTTGAAATAAAAATTATAAAAAAGTAAGCCGGTTGGCAATTGGCAATTTGCAGTTCTCAAATTTAGCTGCATTTACCTTGCAAGCTGTCAACTGCTAATTGCCAACTGCCCACTATCTTTGCAGCATGTCAATTATCAAGCATTTACAGAACAGCACAATAGAAAGTTTATCGGCTTTATACAATCAATCCTTTACAGATAAGGATTTTCAGATAAACCAAACCAAACCCGAGTTTGAGGGAGATTATACGGTGGTGATGTTTTCACTTGTAAAATCTTTAAAGCTTTCACCCGATGCCATAGGCAATCTGTTGGGTGAGCATTTGGTTAAAAACAATCCACAACTTTTTACCGCCTACAATATAATAAAGGGGTTTTTAAACCTTACCGTTGCTGATGCATACTGGCAGGATCTGTTGCAAAAAAATTACAACGATTCCTGCTATGGCAAAAAAGAAATGACCGGTAAAAAAGTGATGGTGGAGTATGCATCGCCCAATACCAACAAACCATTACACCTTGGGCATTTAAGAAATATTTTTTTGGGATGGAGTGTTGCTGAAATATTAAAAGCCAATGGTTACGAAGTTATAAAAAGCTGTATTGTAAACGACCGGGGAATTCATATTTGTAAAAGCATGATAGCCTGGCAGCTTTTTGCAAACGGTGCCACGCCTGAAAGCACCGGCATTAAAGGCGATCATTTTGTTGGAGAGTATTATGTAAAATTTAATGATGCTTACAAAGCGGAAGTTGAAAAGTTGATTAATGAGGGTATTGATAAGGCTACTGCCGAAAAAGAAGCGCCCATTATGAAAGCCACCAAGCAAATGCTGCTGGACTGGGAAGATGGAAAACCTGAAGTGAAGGAACTCTGGAGAACTATGAACAGTTGGGTGTATACAGGTTTTGATGTTACCTACAACAGCATTGGTGCCGACTTTGACAAAACCTATTACGAAAGCAATACCTACCTGTTGGGAAAAGATATTGTGCAGCAGGGCATGGATAAAAAAGTTTTTTACCAGAAAGATGACAGCAGCATCTGGATCGATTTAACTGCCGAAGGATTGGATGAAAAAATAGTGCAGCGGAGCGATGGTACTTCGGTTTACATTACACAGGATATTGGATTGGCTTTACAAAAATATGAGCAATATAAAATTGAGCAAAGCATTTATGTGATAGGTAACGAACAGAATTACCACATGAAAGTGTTGAAACTTATTTGTCAAAAGTTGGGCATGCCCAATGCCGAAAATATTTTTCATTTAAGTTATGGCATGGTAGAGCTCACCAGCGGCAAAATGAAAAGCCGTGAAGGAACCGTTGTTGATGCAGATGATATTGTTGATGAAATGATCAGCACATCGCAACAACATACAGAAGAACTGGGTAAAGTAAAAGATTTTACAGCAGATGAATTGAAGGCCATGTACAAAACAATTGGCCTGGGTGCTATGAAATTTTATTTACTGCGGGTTGATCCTAAAAAAACAATGGTATTTAATCCTGCAGAGAGTATCGATTTTCATGGGTTTACCGGGCCGTTTGTGCAATATACGTATGCAAGGATAAAGAGTATTTTAAGAAAGCAAACAGACAATGGACATCCCGATAGCTATCGGGAGGCAATTGACAATCTGCAAATGACCAATGACTCAATAACCAATGACTTACTAAAAGCCGAAAAAGAAGTTATTGTTGTGGCTGAACAATATCCATCAGCAATTGAACAGGCTTGTACAGAACATAATCCATCAGTGATCGCAAATTATGTTTTTCACCTCGCTAAAACTTTCAATTCTTTTTACTCCGAACATTCCATTGCCGGTGCAGAAACAGAATCAAAAAAACAATTGCGGTTAAAAATATCTTTATTAACAGCAAACATTATTAAAAGCGGAATGAACCTGATGGGTATTGCCGTACCTGAAAGGATGTAAAGCCGATACTGTAAAAAATTATATTCCCTTCACAACTATTTTAGTGATTAATGTGTTTTTTTTACACTTTAGTAATTTAGCGGTATAAATCTTAATTTTGAAAGATGAAAAAGAAGGTTACAAAAATTGGTGTACTTACTTCGGGTGGCGACAGCCCCGGCATGAACGCCTGTGTACGTGCGGTTGTTCGTACAGGAATTTACCATGGCCTGGAAGTATTTGGCATCATGAGGGGATATAGCGGCATGGTGGAAGATGAAATTATAACCATGGAAAGCCGCAGTGTTGCAAACATCATTCAGCGTGGCGGTACCATTTTAAAAACTTCACGTTGCAAAGAATTTTTTGAGCCGGAAGGAAGGAAAAGAGCTTACGAAAATTTAAAAAAACGCGGTATTGACGGCCTGGTTATCATAGGTGGAGATGGCAGTTTCCGGGGAGCACAGATATTCAGCAATGAATTTGATATTCCGTGTATTGGATTACCCGGCACCATTGATAAGGATATTGCCGGTACCGATTTTACCATAGGTTTTGATACGGCAGTAAATACTGCAGTAGAAGCCATTGATAAAATACGTGATACTGCCGAAGCACACGACCGGCTGTTTATTATTGAAGTAATGGGCCGTGATGCCGGCTATATTGCCCTGCACAGCGGCATTGCAACCGGCGCCGAAAACATATTGATACCTGAACGGAAGACAGAGATTGAAAAAATAATTTTACAATTAACCGAAAAAGAAAGGCGGCATAAACTGGTTAACTTAATTGTAGTTGCCGAAGGAGATGATTTTGGCGGCGGCAATGAAGTTGCTAAAATAATTAAATCACGCATGCCTTTACTGGAAGTACGGGTTTGTATTTTAGGCCATATACAAAGAGGCGGCGCCCCAAGTTGTATGGACAGGCTGATAGCCAGCCGTATGGGTTATCATGCAGTTGAATCACTGATAGAAGGCAGGTATAATGTATTCGTTGGTATTGTAAATAATAAGATCAATTATATTCCGCTTGATGAAGCAATAAAGAAAAAACAACGCATTAGTGAAGAATGGATGAAGATTGTTAAGATACTGTCGACGTAGAAAAAAGCTGCAAGGGGTTTAGCCACAAGGGGGCAAATTAAAAAGTGTAGAAGCATATATCTCAGCAGGCTTATCCCTTGAAGCATGTAGCTTGCAGCTAAAAAAATATTATCCAATGAAACAAACATTCAATATAACTTCTTTTTAAAATTAGAATCGTATAAATGAGCAAACACATCAGTAAGTACCTGCACACACAGTTGGATAAAGAAACCGGTATTTCCCATTCTCAAAAAAGAACAAAAATTGTAGCCACTGTTGGGCCGGCATGCGACAGTTTAGAAAAATTACTTGAACTGGCAAAAGCAGGCGTTAATGTTTTTCGTTTAAATTTTTCTCATGGCACACATGAAAACAAAAAAGAGATCATCGAACATATCCGTAACATCAATAAATCGCAGCCATTTAATGTAGCCATACTGGGCGATCTGCAGGGGCCAAAATTAAGGGTTGGAGAAATTACCAACGGGCAAATTGAATTGACTGAAGGTGATGATATTATTTTCACAACCGAAAAAATGACCGGTACCAATGCAAAAGTATATGTATCGTACCCCAACTTAACCAAAGATGTAAAAGTTGGCGAACGTATTTTTTTAGATGATGGTAAACTGGAAGTGAAAGTTAAAAAGATCCTCAATGAAAAAGAGATTTTGGTAAGCATCACAATCGGAGGTATGCTTTCGCAAAAAAAAGGAGTTAACCTGCCCGATTCGGAATTAACCATGCCATCGATGACTGAAAAGGATTATGCCGACCTGGATTTTATCATTGCCAATAATCTTGACTGGGTGGCACTTTCCTTTGTTCGCAAAACAGCCGATATTATTGAATTAAAAAACAAGATCGCAGAAAAGCAAAGCAAGATCAAAGTAATTGCTAAAATTGAAATGCCCGAAGCATTAAAAAATATCCGTGATATAATTGTAGAGAGCGATGCCATTATGATTGCCCGTGGCGACCTGGGTGTTGAACTCCCGGTTGAACAGGTTCCTATTATTCAGAAAGAACTGATACGGAAGAGTATGCACCGAGCCAAGCCGGTAATTGTGGCTACGCAGATGATGGAAAGCATGATGGACCGCACCAAACCCAACCGCAGCGAAGTAAGTGATGTTGCCAATGCAGTGCTTGAAGGTGCCGATGCAGTGATGCTGAGCAGCGAAACCGCCATGGGTGAATATCCAACCCAGGTAGTGGAAACAATGGTTAAAATTATTCTGGAGGTTGAGAAAACCGTGTATGATTATAACCGTGATGATATTCTTTCGCCGCAACCACACTCGCCTTCTTTTTTAAGCGATGCCATTTGTTACAGCGCCTGCAAATTGGCAAACGACACCAATGCAAGGGCATTAATTGGTATGACGCAAAGTGGTTACACTGCTTTTATGCTGAGCAGCTACAGGCCCAAAGCCCCGCTGTATATTTTCAGTAAAGAAAAAACATTGCTTGCACAATTAAGTTTGAGCTGGGGTGTAAGGGCATTTTATTATGGTGAGGAAGACAGCCTGGATGATATTATTTTTGACCAGATAAATATTTTAAAAGAGCGTGGTTTTTTAAAAGCCGGCGATGTGGTCATCAATACCGGAAGCACACCTGTTGAATTGCACCTGGCAACAAATATTGTGAAAGTAACAAAGGTAGAATAATATGAGTCAGGAATTAGGAGTCGGGAGTTAGGAGTTATTGGACCCCATGAGGTCAACTCCTAACTCCCGACTCCTGACTCTTTTTTATTCCCAACAGCAAATAATAACAGCCGCTATAATATTTCCAACTATTGCATAACCTGCATTTATCAAAAACAAACTACAGGGTTTTTTCTCGTACAAATAATTTACACCAACAGCAGCAGCACAAAAGCACAAGCCGGTAACGGCGCCTAATTTCAGGCCATTCAGCCAGCCTTCGCCACGAATGCCAATACGTTCGGCAATTACAGCAATGGCAAGGCTTTGCACAAACATCAGTACCAGCGAACCGCCAAACATCATACCCATACCTTTTTTGGCATTGGGATCATTAACATCAATTTTAAGGTCGGCTAACCATCGTTTGGCAAATAATGCTTTAGAATACCACAATGCACCTAAAGCAAAATAAGCAAGAGCCGCCACGGCAATGGCCGGCCAGTTTAAATAATCAAAATTTTGCATGATTGAACGTTTTGGTTAAATGATAACGAAATATACGAAGTGTTTTTTGATGGTGCAACTACGGGTGATTTTATTATGCTTCATTTGGCTTTTTAACCTGATACCGCAAAAGTTAAAAATACTGCTGTAAAATCCGGATAAAGAAATTCGTTCATAACCCTGAAATGAATATTTTTGAAAAAAAATATATGCGGAAATCTTTAAACAGGATATTAAACAAATTCGGCTTTCATCTCTTCGAAATAAAAGATACCAAACAGCCGGAATTGGGAAACAGTTCAGAGTTGAAGGTTCTTAGCGATAAAGAGCAGGCAAGGTTGAAAGGTGAATTTGGAGGCGGCTTGAAAGAGGTCCTGCTTAAATCGGGCAAAACAAGATGGCTTGACATTGGAAGTGGTGGTAATGTGGAAGATGATTTTTTTTATGTTGACACTTTTCCTGAAGAGGTTGTAAAAAACAAAGACCGGTATTTCCGACTCGACTTAATCAACTCTCCAGAAAATCAGTTGAAAAAAATGGGAACGTTTGACCTGGTGCGCATGCAACATGTATTTGAACATTTTACACCCGAAGACGGCAGAAAAGTTTTGTGCAGAGCAGCATCTTTGCTCAATCCCGATGGGTATATTCTAATTACCACGCCTGACCTCCGGAAATATGCAGACTTTTATTCTTCTGGAAATATACGCCACCATTTTCCATGGGCATTGACAAGAATAGATGCAGATAGTCCAGACAGTTTTTATTTCTCGGTTTTTTCTCATAGTGTGCCTTTTGAGGCTCACCATTGGTGTTATGATGCGGAAGGGTTAATATACCAGTTAGTTCAGACGAACCAATATAAAAATATACAAGAAGTAAAGCTACATGATGAACTGGCTAACATACCATTCACACATAACCGGCCGCACGAGGATGTATGTGTAATAGCACAGCTGAAATGATATTTGAAGTACCTGAAGGAATGAAACGAAGTTTTATCTTATCACAAAATTGTTGGTCTTCTGACCAACAGCCTATCTCCTCCTCTCTATAAACCCCATCAAATTCTTCCTGGCCCCGTTCTGTATTTTTCTTTGAAAAAACCGGTTCCAGCCCATCAACCATCCCATAAAACCCAATGCCTGGCTGCTCCATTTATGTAAACTGAAAGCATCACTGTGTTCAGCTATCTTGCCATCCGCAAAACGCATGTTGGCCTTTATTTTGTTGACAACCTTTTTGCCGGTTTTTGAAAATGTATAACTGGCAACCCATTCACAGGTGCTGTATTCATCATCCAGGTGTTTTATATTGGAATAAGTTAGCGAAAAGTCTTTGGCATTTTTGCAAAGCATCTCCCACATGGCTTTTGCCTCCTCTCCTCTTAATAAACCAAAAACAGGGTCAAAAAAAACAATATCATCACTGTAGCAGCTTTGCATGCCTTTGTAGTCAAGCTTTTGAAAAGAAGAATAAAATTTATTAATCAACTCGTCCCGGTTTGTTTCCATAAACAATTTAGTTTCGTTAAATTTAGCACTCAAATAATTATCAAATGAAAAAATATTTTTGCCTGCTGCTTTTTGTCATCCTGTTTATAACGCAACTTACTGCCCAAAACAGCGATTCGCTTTGGGTACGAGAAAATTATTACAAGGTTGAAAAAATGCTGCCCATGCGTGATGGCATCAGCCTTTTTACTGCTTTTTACATCCCAAAAGACAGTTCGGTAAAACATCCCATCCTCTTAAACCGAACACCTTACTCCTTCTCGCCTTATGGAGAAAATAATTTTAATGCCCGTATTTATGACACGTATTGGATCAATTATTTAAAAGAAGGCTACATCATTGCCATACAGGATGTAAGGGGCAGGTGGATGAGTGAAGGCGAGTTTGTAGATGTACGTCCATTCAACCCAAATAAAAAGGGAAAAGAATTTGACGAAGCCAGCGATACCTACGATGCCATTGAATGGATGGTAAATAATTTACCGGCTAATAACAAACGTGTTGGTTGTTTTGGCATTTCCTATCCGGGATTTTATGCCACCATGGCTGCACTCAGCGGCCACCCGGCATTGAAAGCTGTGAGTCCGCAGGCGCCGGTTACCGATTGGTTCCAGGGCGATGACTTTCACCACAACGGTGCCTTTTTTTTAATGGATGCTTTTGATTTTTACAGCGGCTTTGGCAAACCCAGGCCAAAGCCTACAACTATTGGCAGCCCGGGTTTCCGCTTTCCATCGCAGGATAATTATGATTTTTATTTAAAAACCGGTGCTTTAAAAAACTTTACCAAAATAATGGGTGATAGTATTGCGTTTTGGAAAGATTTAATGAACCACCCCGATAATGATGCATGGTGGCAGGCAAGAAATGTAAGAAATTTTGTAATCAATATTAAACCTGCCGTGCTGGTTGTTGGTGGCACGTTTGATGCAGAAGATTGTTTTGGCGCCTGGAGTTTATACAAAGCCATTGAACAAAAAAACAACAACACCGATAACCGTGTGGTGATGGGGCCCTGGTTTCATGGCGGCTGGGGTGGCCGCAGCGATGGCTCGTTTTTAGGCAATGTACGTTTTGGAAAAAAAACGAGTGAATTTTATCAACGCAATATTGAAATGCCTTTCTTTAATTTTTATTTAAAGCTGAAAGGCACGGTACATGATATTGCCGAGGCAACCGTTTTCTTTACCGGCGAAAATGAGTGGAGAAGATTTAATGAGTGGCCTTCGAAGAATGTGGAATATGTAAATGCTGATTTGCTTGCAAACAATGGAATTGGCATCAATGTAAAGGTGAATTCTGTTCCTTCCGAAGCAAAGATGAAAATAATCAACAATGCCGGCATTTCATTCAGTGAATACATCAGCGACCCTGCACGCCCTGTGCCTTATACCGAAGATGTTCATTTAGACCGCACAAGAGAATACATGATAGATGACCAGCGATTTGCAAGCCGCAGGCCCGATGTGCTTACATTCAGTACAGGTATTTTGCAGGAAGACCTTACACTTGCCGGTCCGCTGGTTGCCGATCTGATGGTAAGCATTTCAACAAACGATGCTGATTTTGTTGTAAAACTGATCGATGTTTTTCCGGATACATTCCGCTACGATGACCCCTCCCCTCTGGGGAGGCCGGGAGGGGCCTCTTACCCCATGGGCGGTTATCAAATGCTGGTACGTGGCGAAATTATGAGGGGTAAATACCGCAACAGTTTTTCTGCACCCGAGCCATTTACACCGGGTAAAATAACACAGGTAAAATACACACTGCCCGATGTTGCACATACCTTTAAAAAAGGTCATAAGCTGATGATACAAATACAAAGCAGCTGGTTCCCCCTGGCCGACAGGAACCCCCAAAAATTTGTTGATATTTATAAAGCTGATGACAGTGATTTTCAAAAAGCAACGATAAAGATTTATCATGATGCGGTTAATGCCAGCAAGATTGTATTACCTGTTTTAAAAAATTAATGAAACTGAATTGCCCCGGCCTTCAGGCCGGGTTAGAGATTATTTTTGTATTCGGCTTTAGCCAAAATATCAGGTTTTTAAAACACTTTGGCTAAAGCCTGCAAAACGCTCTCATTCTTATCCCCGGCCTGAAGGCCGGGGCAATTGAAAAGAAAAATAAATTATTTTATGAAAAAAAATATTCTGGTAATATTACTCTTCTTATCTGCAACATGTTTTTCGCAAATGAATATAGTGCCGATGTCTGCTGAACTTAAGTATTTTGACACGTCTTATTTCTACGATTTACCTATACAAATAGTTCATACCAAAAATGAATCATCAGTTTTTAATGCAGTTTATCTGCAGCAAGAATTAAAAAAAAGAAATATTGCCGGCAAAACTGTTGATAATGAAAGTTTCGATTTGAATAAGTCAAAGATCATGTTAATCGAAGACGAAGAAGAGCAAACTGATACCTATCGTATAATGACTCCAGGCAAAGACATTATTATAAGCGGAAATAGCAAAGCTTTGTTTTATGGTATTCAAACCCTACTGCAACTTCTACCCACCAATCAAACACAGAAAATAAAAAACAAAATTCCCATTCCCTATGTTTCAATAATAGATTATCCAAGATTCCCCTATCGCGGCATGCACCTCGACGTTACTCGTCACTTCTTCCCGGTATCTTTCATCAAAAAATATATTGATCATTTAGCTGCATATAAATACAACACTTTTCACTGGCATTTAACCGATGACCAGGGCTGGCGCATTGAAATAAAAAAATACCCGGAGCTTATAAAAACCGGAGCATGGAGAAACGGAACCATCATTGGCCGCTATCCCGGCAAAGGCAGTGATAACAAGCCTTACGGCGGTTTTTATACCCAGGCCGAAATTAAAGAAGTGGT
>JANOVD010000394.1:0-1504 GCA_031417255.1 Chitinophagaceae bacterium | reverse complement strand
GTGGTGGTGCTTGGCGCCTTGTTGCTGGCCTGGGGCGCGCGGCGCATCCCGGCGTAGCCGCAGCGCATGCGCTGCATCGCCCGCGTCTGCGGCTCAGTTCGTGGGCTGCGTGGGGTTCGCGATCGGCACGGCGTCGGCACGCGGCAGGTGCTGCGGCGAGGTCATGCCCATCGAGACGTAGATGCTCGTGACGGCTTCGACGCCGACGTCCGCGCGCGTGATCCAGTGCTCGGGCACGTAGAGCAGGCCACCACCCACCGGTACCGGCGCGGTCGGGATCAGCACGGCCAGGCAGCGCTGGCCATTGACCAACACCGGCACGTCACTGCCCAGCAGGGCCAGCGCGGCGCTGCTGCCTTCGGCGCTCGGGCCGCCGAAGTGACACCACACGGCACTCATCGCGCGCAGACCGTCGCCTTGCGCGTCGTCATGGGAAAACAGCGCCACCAGTTTGCGCAGCAGGTCGTAGACGCTGCGCACCAACGGGATGCGGCTGACCAGCGCGTCGACCATCGTGGCCAGGCCCCGCTGCAGGCCGGCCTCGACCAGCAGGCCCAGGCCGAAGATCAGCGCGGCCACGATGGCCACGCCCAGCGCGTAACCCACCACCTCGGAGCCGCCGACACCCAGTCCGATCGACACCAACAGGCCGCCGACGATGCTGTCCGGGCCGAGCCACTGCACCAGCAGCCTGGCTGCCCAGACGAAGATCAGCAGTGTGGCGACCAGCGGCAGTGCGGCCAATGCGCCGGTGACGAAGATGCGCAACAGCGTGCGGGCAGGGCGATTCATGCGGGGGGCGCCAAGCGTTGCGGGTGGCGCGCATCATAAGCATTGGCTGTCGAGCAGCGGGCGCCGTCAGCGCAGAAAGCGAACTCAGGTGGCCGCGGCATGGGCCAGAGCCTCCTCGTCCTTCTCTTCACCGAGGAAGCCCCCGCTCTGGTGCGCCCACAGCCGCGCGTAGATGCCGCCGTGCTGCAGCAGGCTGGCGTGGGTGCCTTCCTCGACGATGCGGCCGTGGTCCATCACGACCAGCCGGTCCATTGCGGCGATGGTCGACAGGCGGTGCGCGATCGCGACCACGGTCTTGCCCTCCATCAGCCGGTACAGGCTCTGCTGGATGGCGACCTCGACCTCGCTGTCCAGGGCGCTGGTGGCTTCATCGAGCAGCAGGATCGGTGCGTCCTTGAGCATCACGCGGGCGATCGCGATGCGTTGGCGCTGGCCGCCCGAGAGTTTCACGCCGCGTTCGCCGACATGCGCGTCGTAGCCGGTGCGGTCCTTGCCGTCGACGAGGGTCTGGATGAAGTCGTGCGCCTCGGCGCGCTTCGCGGCGGCGAGCTTCTGCGCGTCGCCGGCGTCGGGGCGCCCGTAGACGATGTTGTCGCGCACCGAGCGGTGCAGCAGGGAGGTGTCCTGCGTCACCATGCCGACCTGCTCGCGCAGGCTTTCCTGCGTCACCATCGAAATGTCCTGGCCGTCAATCAGCACGCGGCCCTGCTGG
>JANOVD010000393.1:0-2398 GCA_031417255.1 Chitinophagaceae bacterium | reverse complement strand
TTTATGAGCCGCAAACATGTTACAAGAGGTATGATCACATTGCATCCTGCCGGTATTCCACATGGGCCACACCCGGGTGCTGTTAAAAAAAGTATTGGGGCAAAAGAAACCAATGAACTGGCGGTGATGGTTGATACATTTCATCCGCTGCAATTAACAGTTGAGGCTTTGGAAATAGAGAATGAGGGTTATGTGATGAGTTGGGCCGAATAAAGAGATTGGTTTTCAGGCTAAGAGGCCAAAGAGAAAAGGAGAAAAAGAGAAAACCATTTTCTCATCTCTTTACCTCTTTTTTCCTCTTTGCTTAAAAAATAAAACACACTCAACTCATTTTCAACATTGCACTCTTTGCAAAAAAAATATTAAATTGCTTTTACTAAAACAATTAACTATGATACAATTTCATGAAATTAAAGTAGGCGATTATTTAATAGCTAATAATGATGGTGATAAAAAACAAGGGGAAGTAACCAATCTTAACGGCAACGAAAAGCAGGTTTGTGTAAATACGGGAGCACAGGATTTTTGGTACGAGACTGAGCAATTGAGCGCCATTCCGCTGGATGATGACCAGTTAACGAAACTTAAATTTCAAAAACAGGAAAATGAAGACGGAACGGTAAAATATATGAAAGGTGCTTTCAGGATGATGTTAACTGCAAAAAATGATTTTTCAAAGTTTGAGATCTGGTATCGTGATGAACATCGCCAAATTTTGCATCCTATCAATGTACACCTGTTACAAAATCATTATTATGATATGACCAAGGTTCATCTGAATCATGAATCCTTTGATTAAATTTATATTGTTTTAGCGATAAAGGCCCCAATCTGATGATTGCGGCCCTTTTTTTATAAATGGTTGTAAATGATTTAGAAATGAGGTTTTTTCATTTTTAATATTTCTGCACGTGATTTTTGGGAAATCCCCGGTTTTCGCCCTTCAAAAAGGTAAAAACGGCAGAGATTCCCTTTTTTTTGTGGAAAAACCAGGGAATTGTTGGTAATTCAAACTGTTTTTTGCAGTTAATTAAATTATTCCTCCTATCTTTGCGCTCCAAAAATTATGGCTAAACAGGCACTTATTAAACAGGATGGAGTAATAATTGAAGCGTTGAGCAATGCTATGTTTAAAGTGAAATTGGAGAATGACCATGAGATTTTGGCCACCATTTCGGGTAAAATGAGAATGCACTATATCCGCATTTTACCAGGCGATAAAGTTGGTGTGGAAATGAGCCCTTATGATTTAACGAGGGGCAGGATAATTTTCAGGTATAAATAAAATACAAGCTATCAGCATGTAGCTTTTAGACATTAGTAAAAGATAAAAACAAAATACAATGAAGGTTAGAGCTTCAATAAAAAAGCGCAGCACAGATTGCAAGATCGTAAGAAGAAAAGGCAGGCTGTACGTGATCAACAAAAAGAATCCACGCTTTAAGCAAAAGCAAGGGTAAACAATATGCAATTAGCAATATGCAATTTGCCTGTTGTCAATTGCCTGTTGCCAATTTGAATTTAAAAACTGTAAAAATTAAATAGATAATATGGCTCGTATTGCCGGTATAGATTTACCAAAAAACAAAAGAGGCGAAGTTGGCCTTACTTACATTTACGGTATTGGCCGTTCTACTGCCCAGTACATTTTAACTAAGGCGGGTATCGACTTTAGTAAAAAAGTAAATGAATGGAACGATGATGAGCAAACTGCCATTCGTAATGTTATCAATAACGAGTTTAAAACCGAAGGTGCTTTACGCAGTGAAACTCAGGTAAACATCAAGCGTTTGCTGGATATTGCCTGTTACCGTGGTTTACGTCACCGTAAGGGTTTACCGGTTCGTGGGCAACGTACACGTACCAACAGCCGTCAAAGAAAAGGTAAGCGTAAGACAGTTGCGGGTAAAAAGATAGTTACTAAATAAGCTAATGGATAACAGCTTTTATCTATTAGCTTTTAATAAGACTTCAATTATTTGAAACAATACCAGATAGCCCGGAAGTCGGCAGGAGGGTTGGTTCAGTCCCGAAATCCCGATAATTATCGGGAGGGATACATTTTTTAAAGATTACCTATTCAGAACAAATTATGGCAAAAGCACAAGGCGCAAAAGCAGCCTCAAAAAAAAGAGTAGTAAAAGTTGACAGTTACGGAGATGCACACATTACTGCAAGTTTCAACAACATCATTATCAGTTTAACCAATAAGCAGGGCCAGGTTATCAGCTGGAGCAGCGCCGGTAAAATGGGTTTCAGGGGTTCTAAAAAGAATACACCTTATGCAGCCCAGATGGCCGCAGCCGATGCAGCTAAAACCGCTTTGGATGCAGGTTTAAAAAGAGTGGATGTATTTGTAAAAGGACCGGGAAGCGGCCGTGAAGGTGCTATCCGATCT
>JANOVD010000392.1:0-9760 GCA_031417255.1 Chitinophagaceae bacterium | reverse complement strand
GCACAGCTGTAACCGTTGCAACCTTATTGTTTTTTTTATGATAGGCAACAAGCTCTGTTATATTTACATCACTTACACCATCGCCGTAGGTTAACAAAAAATCTTCGTTGCCAATATATTTTTGAACCTGTTTTAACCTGCCTGCCGTTTTTGTGTTAATACCCGTTTCAACCAATGTTACTTTAAAAGATTCAGAGCTGGTACCGTGAATTTCCATTTTATTATCTGCCAGGTCTATGGTTATATCAGAATTATGTAGAAAGAAATTCGTAAAATACTCTTTAATCACATAGCCTTTATAACCGAGGCAAATTACAAAATCGTTAAAACCATGCTGGCTGTACATTTTCATGATATGCCAGAGAATGGGCTTGCCGCCAACTTCCACCATGGGTTTTGGGCGGGTATCTGTTTGTTCAGAAATACGGGTACCTAATCCGCCGGCAAAAATGACTACTTTCATACATCAGATTTTTTACTAAGAGCAAAAATAAATGATTTAACGCTTTAAACAGTTAAAACGTGGGTTTGACGGGAGTTGGCTTTTAGCATAAGGGTTTACATCATTGCATTTTTTGCTTTAACTGCTATGTTACCCCAATAAAAATAATCAAAATAAGCAGCAAGAACAGTTTCATTGCAGTTTATTGTTTTTATGAGGCTGGCAAAAGTTTCCCAATCATCATCTGCCACAATTTTCATTTTATTGCCGGTAATTTCCTGAGGAATGCCAATTGCCCCGCTATGGGTGCTTATCACAGAAAGATTGTATCCCAATGCTTCTACCACTTTAGTTTTTATGCCACCTCCGTCAATCACCGGGTTAATAAAAATATCGCAGCCCTTAAAATACAAATTGATGTCATCTACAAAGCCTGCATAAATAATATTCTTCTCTTTATAGTTTATCAATCCATTATACTCAGGCGGTAATTTGTTTCCGCAGATGATGACCTTGTATTTAAAATCCTTTGTTTCTAAAAGTATGGGATTTATTTTTTCAAGAATGATGTCAAGTGCATCCAGGTTGGGTTTATAACCAAGTGTGCCGTTGAAGAGCAATATTTTCTCACTCTCTGAAATACCATGTGTTTTGCAAATTTGTACTCTTGCTGCCTTTTTTTCTGCAACGGGAGGGGCTTCGCTTAATTCAAAACCATAAGTGATGACAGTACATAACCCGGGATTAAGTTTAAAATTTTCTATGGCGTATTGTCGGTCGTTCTCCTGTATAAAGAAATTGTAGTTGGCATTTTTGTGGGTATGCTTTTCGTAATGCCATAAAATACCCCACCACCATTTGCCCGTGCTTTTAAAACGAAGTGCTTCTATATTATGCGAATGAACAATGAGCTTTATTTTACAAAACCATTTTAATAAAATACCCAGCCAGCCGTAATATGGATGTTCAATGATAAGATGCGTTATTTTTTCTTCCCTGATGATACGGCTTAAAGTAAAAAAATAAAAAGGGTTGATGTACCGGGTTGGACAGTTGCTTAAAATATTTTTGATTGGATAACCTTCTGTTAAAATTTGGCTGTTATCTTTTATAGTTATGCAACTGAGGTTTGCATGTTTGCTTAAATACCGGTTGAAGAAAGCAATTCCCTTTTGTCCGCCCATATCGGGCGGTAAAAATTTGTAAGAAACAAGGCTTAATATTTTTACTTCTTTATTCATTATTATTTGCCGGCCGTTATATTTACAAATGGTGCAAACCAATATCCTTTTTTGCCGGCAATTTTAATGATCCTGTTCAAAATACCGGTTATTAAATTTACGATCTTGTTTTTATAATGGGTATCCCAAAAGCCGGCAGTATATTCGGCTTTAAATCCCGCATGTTGTATGATGTCAACATAATTTTGCCTGGTCAATAAATTTTCGGCCCATACACCGGTTAAACTGTCGCAGGTGTTGGTACGTAAAAATTCAACAGCCGGTATAGGTTGTTTTTTAAAATACAGATCTATTGCATCGGTAAAATCTGCAAAAGCCCTTCCCCTGGTTATTTTAACCAATTCTTTTAAATCTGATGAATTAACTGTTGGTACAAGTTTCTTAATAATATCTGTGCGTTGTTTTTTAAATAAGTTTTTTTCTGTTTTATAATGATACCAGTAATGTTTTATCCGCATGGCGGGATTGTGATAATTGGCAGTGGTGGTTGCATAACAAACATCTGTAATGCCCGACCGGTAAAGCTTTGCGTAAAAATCCCTGAGCTTGTAAATATGCTCTACTACATTTCTGGATGCTACAATATCAAAGTGAATATTATTTGCATTGGCAAATTCAATTACTGCATCAATATCGCCAATAATGAAATTATCAATGCTGATCTCAACTTCGCTGCAGATTATTTTTGCATAACTGCACCATTTTGGAAAATAATCGTTAAAATAAACTTTTTTAAAGCCAATCAGGCCGGCCAGTAAAAAAAGAGTACCGAGGCCTGCACCATAATCAATAAATGTAATTTCAGCAATCGGTTTATTTGTTTTTTTTACTGATCGGTAAATAATAGCAGCGCTGCTTTGTACAGAAAAAAACATGCGGTTTCCGGCATGATGGTTAGTAAAATAATATTTGCCGTCTTCGTCAATACCGGTATTGCTGATATTGAATGCAGCCAGTTTCTGGTATAAATGATTGGCCCGGTTATTAATTAACCGGGCTGTATCATCATCATGATCAAGAAATGTATGTTTCTGATGTATATCCAATATTGTTATTACGCTTTTAAATCAGCATTTGCTTTTTTCCTGTTCTTCCAAACCATAAATAGGCAGAACAGTACAAACAAAACCGAAAATATATTGGTGTACCTGCCAATCTGTTCACCTTTTTTTACCGAAACCGGATCAAAAATAAAATCAATGGTATGTTTACCTGCAGGTATTGCCAATCCTCTTAAAGCATAATTGGTTTTGCAGTAAGGAGTTTTTTTACGGTCGATATAGGCGTCCCATCCATGCGGATAATATATCTCACTAAATACAGCAAACTGGTTGGTAGCTGCATTAAAATCATATTTTATTTCGTCATTATTATTTTCAACCAACCTGATATAAGCTGATGAATCATAAACCGGCGTGAAGGGAACTGCTGCTTTAAAACGTTCATCAACAAATGCAACAGCAGTTGGGTCAAACGAATTTAATGCATTCATTTCTTCATCTGCAGTTTTAACAAACTTAACTTCTTTAACTAACCAGCAATTACCTAAGGCAAAAGGATTGAGTACAGCCTGTGTTTGTTTTTGATCACGCTGATCGGGCACAATGGCGTATTTCATATTCAACATGTTCAAAACCGGAAAGCTGTCTTTCAAAGCGGGATTTGTACCCCATGCCTGGATATTTTTATAGATCTGCTTTTCAATAAGATCCTGGTAAAGGCCCAGTTTTGCAGGGCTGTAACCGCCAATGGTATTGTGTTTATAAGAGGGGAGTGCATCCTGGAATGAATTGCCTATTTCAAATTGATAACCGTTTGCACCCGGCGATGCCAAATTTAATATCCGGTAATAACCGGTATCCGTTTTCAATTGCAAATCGGCACGGGAATCTACATAACTGCTTTCCAGTTCGTCGGCCTCAATAAAATTTTCCTCTTTTAAATATCTTTTGCTTACATCAAACAGGTCGATGATACAAAAAAGAATGAGTAAGCCGTAAACTACAGCAGGTTTTATTTTGTTTTTGGCATACAGGAAAAGTACAGCAATTGCCACAAACATAAATCCAAGTGTTCGCCACATATCACTCAAATAAAATGCCTGCCGGTCGCTTTTCAGGGCACTAAAATAACTCCTGGTAAAATCGGTGCCTTTACCCTGCAACGCATCATTTACATTTTTACGTAGATCTGTTGTAGCGCCATTTGTAAAATCCGAAAAGAAATAAAACATTCCCAATACTGCAACAGTAGCCCCGGTGATGTACAAACATTTTTTAAACAGCTTTTGTAATTTTTCCTTTTCAGTTTTTACAAATTCATTTAAAAAAATTACAGCCAGTAAAGGAACAGATAGCTGCGGAATTACCAGTGCCATTGATGGTGCCCTGAATTTTTTATAAAATGGGAGATGATCAAAAAGAAAATAATTTACGGCTTCAAAATTTTTTCCCCATGCCAGTACAATACCAAAAACAGTAATGGCAACCAGCCACCACCTGTGTTCGCTTTTGCTGAAAAAAGCGCCAAACAAAAACAGTAAGCAAATGATGGCGCCTAAATAAACTGTACCCTGTGTACTTAACAATTCGCCCCAGTACATGGGCGATGATTGTGCGATCTGCTGTGCAAAACCCTGCGGAAGTGTTTGTGCGTTTTCCTGTAAAACTTCAATCGCTTTTGATTCGTCACCAATTCCTTCTGCTGAGCTTCCGCCAAATGCGTTAGGTACCAGTAGCGTCATGGTTTCGGCCTTGCCATAACTCCACTGAAAAGCATAATCCTTATCCAGCCCACCCTTTGTAACATTCTTTTTTTCTTTTTGTGTAAGCTCACTGCGGCCACCACGCATGGTTTCCTTGGTAAACTCAAAGGTTGGCCAATAAATCATTGCCATAGTACCTAACATTACTGCAGCTAAACCAATACTTAACAACCCCGATGCCAATAAATGTTTAATATTTTTTTCTTTAAAACATTTGATAATAAAAGGCACGGTCATAAAAACAGCAATCAATAAAGTGTAATAAACAATTTGCTGGTGAAGCTGGCCCAATAAAAGGATACCGGATGTGAGCAAAACGGCACTACCTATCCAATATTTTTGTTTAAAAATTAATTGTATACCTGCCAGTACCGCCGGTGCATAGGCCATTGACAAAAGTTTGGTATCGTGCCCGCCAGCAATTAAAACCGGGTTATAAGAAGCATAGGCATAAGCTACGCCCCCAATTATACTTATCCACGGGTTTACACCTATTACAATGCAGAGCAGGTAAAAACACAGCGCTGTTATGAATAAATAAAATATAGGTTTTGGAAAACCGAGTGTTAAAATATCCTGAACAACCTGTAAACGTATGTTCATCGGTTCTTTACCATCAAGTGCTATCTGGTAAGTAGGCATGCCACCCATCATACTGTTGGTCCATTTAGGAAAATGGCCATGCTTTTCTTTATACTCAAACGACTGTTGAGCCATTGCCCTCCACTGAATAACATCACTCTGCTGTACCACTTTACCCTGTAAGGCGGGTTTGTTTAATAAAACAGATAGTAATAAGAAAATGACAACGGCAACCAGGTGAGGTAATGCCTTTTTAAAATTGATTTGCTTCATAATTAGTTTTTGCTTCGGCAAAATAATGCTAAAAAAATTAAAACCGGCTTATAAAAGTATTAAAAGGTTGTATCAATGAAAATA
This sequence comes from Chitinophagaceae bacterium, assembly GCA_031417255.1. Taxonomy (GTDB): domain Bacteria; phylum Bacteroidota; class Bacteroidia; order Chitinophagales; family Chitinophagaceae; genus Ferruginibacter. The sequence goes on along the minus strand of JANOVD010000392.1, from coordinate 4,374 downwards.
AAAAGCCACCGGTTAAAGTGGCTCTTTTTACAGATGTATTAATTATTATTAATTCCCCATTCCCTGTTGTGCGTTTTGCATACTGTCCATTTCGCTGCGCATGCTTTTCTTTTTAAACAGCGAAACATCCATTTTGCCAAAACGATAATTAAAGTTCAGGCGTAAAACCTGCGGATCACGGCGGCGGCTGTTATACTGCACAAAATATTGCGATTCGGAATGGGTGGCATATATTTTTGTTCTGAAAACATCATTCATCTGCAGCGTTAAAGATGCAGCTTTGTTTTTCATAAACTCTTTTTTAATGGCAATATCAATTCCATAATTTGGTTTTATATAACCCTGTGCACCAATTTGTGAGCCACCAAACATCATCATCATACCACCGCCACCGCCGCCTCTGCCGGGAGGTAAAATGGTTTTGGCCTGGTAATCGCCTGATAACTGGATGGAATAGTTTTTAGGCAGCGTAAAAGAATTATTTATTTTTCCAAACATACTGAACTGCTCGTTATTTGCGCCGCCTGCTATTGCTCCTGCTTTTAATGTAGAGTTATACAGGTTTACATTCACACTCAAATCCCACCACTTAGTTAACTTTGTTTTAGTGGTCAGCTCCAAACCCACATTGTAACTGGTGTTGGCATTTGCATAAGATGTTATCAAAACCGTATCGGGTTGTGCATTGGGGTCGGGATTTTTATCAAGGTACTGGTAATTGGTAATAAGGTTATTGGTATTTTTTAAATAAGCCGTGGCTAAAAAACTTGTTTTATTGGTTAACTGATTTTGATAAGAGACCTCTGCCAGGTTTGTAAACTCAGGTATCAGGTTTGGATTTCCGATAGACAGATTTAACGGATCAGAAATATCATAATTGGGAATCAACTGAAAAAAATTAGGCCTGTTTATTTTACGTGAATAGTTTACCTGCATATCAGATTTGTCATTCAGTTTATAGGTCATAAACACACTGGGGAAAAGGCTGAACGGGTAATCATTTTTAAATTGTTGATTATTGCTGATGAGCGTACCGGTATAATTTGAACTTTCTACCCGTAAACCAAGCTGATAGGTAAAGTTTTTTATTTTTTGGCTGAAGGTTGTGTAAGCGGCATACACCTGGTCGGTAAATTTGTAATTATTGCTGAAACCCGGTATCAGTATGTACTGTCCGCTACCATTCTGTACATAATTTGATGCATTGCTTGTATAATTTCTTACAGCACCCCGAATGCCCATTTCAATTTTAATATTGGCATTGATGGGGTTTACATAATCTGACTGGGCAGTAAAAAATTTTGTATGTCCACCACCGCCGGTACGCTCAACCAATGGCGATGTTTTAGGATTATTGCTGGTATAAAAATATTGCGAAGAATAATCACCCGAATTTTCATTCCTGCTTGAATTATAATTGGCATCTACCGTCCATTCTTTATTGGGTTTGGCAAAATTATGTTTAAAGCTGATGTTGGCGCCTATATTGCGGAAATTGAAAGCTGTTCTTGAATCCCTGAAACCCCAATCGGAATTAACCAGGTTATTATTAAAAAATGTATCCCTTTCAATATTGATATAATCGGTGTTCTTAAACTGGCCGTTTACAAACATACCGCCAATAGTAATTGTATTGCGGTTATCAATAAAATAATCAAATCCACCTCTTAAAAAAGCAAAAAAACCTTTCCCGATGGGTTTGTTTTTTTGCGTAAACAGCGAAGTGGTATCGTTATTTAAAAAATTTGTTCTTTCGCTTTCGTTTGTACTTATGGATTTTCGGTAGTTTAACCTGCCTCTTGCAAAAAAGTTGATCTTATTTTGTTTTACATTGATATCGCCTCCAAAAGCAGGGCGTAAACGGCTGTCGATACTGGCATTGATATTTCCATTATAACCGGCTTTGCGGTTCTTCTTCATTACAATATTTAAAATACCTGCACCACCACCACTGGCATCAAATTTTGCCGATGGATTGGTAATAATTTCAACAGTGGCAATTTCATCGGCCGGTATCTGGTCTAAAGTGAGGGTAGTGGGCCTGCCATCAACAAATATCTGCGGCGCAGCATTGCGTAAGGTTACATTACCATCAATATCCACATTTACCGACGGAACATTTTTCATCACATCAACCGCTGTACCACCAACGCTGGTAAGATTTTTTTCAACATTAAACACTTTGCGGTCAATTTTCATTTCCAGCAGGGCTTTATTAGTTGTTACCGTTACATTTTCCAGTTGCTTTGCATCGGGGCTAATTGAGAGGTTCCCCAGGTCTTTATCTACAGCATTAAGCATACTGCTCATATCGCCGGGCTTGGCCCCGGCCATGTTGAGATCAAAAGATACTTTTTGTTCGTAGGCTTTAAAACCTATGGCAGTTATCTTAAGTTTGTATTGGGCCATAATGTTCAGGTTCTCCAAACTAAACTCACCTTTTTTATTGGTAAGCATACCGGCAACAACTACATCTTTACGTTTTTTAGTTGCGCTGTCAAATTTATTCTGAACAAGTAAAACCGAAACTGCTTCAAGTGGTTTATTGGTTGTAGTATCTAAAACTTTACCATAAAAATGACCCAGGTTCATATTCTGTCCGCCCATTTGGGGGCGACCGGCGCCTCCCCCGGGCATTTGTGCATAGGAAAAAGAAAGACTCAGTAAGAGGGTACAAGTCATTAAAAATTTAATCGAATTAGTCATCAGTGAACTGTTTTTCATCTTGGTAAAAAATATTAATTGGCAAAGTACATGCTTATAACCCACATTATTTTACTTTAAGATGATGAGTGGTATAATAAAATGAAGTAGTAAAGCCGGATTAACAACTTATACCGACTATACATTATAAATAGCCCAACAGTTTTTCTGTCGGCATAATACCATCTAATATTTCAACGCAGTCCTTCGGACTACTTATGAAATAAAGATGGTATTATTAGTTAAAAAGCTGGGTATTTATAAAAATTTGTATCAAACCCATCAATAATCCGATTGCAGCCCCAAACAACTGAGCTTTTAGTATTTGTTTTTTTGCAGATTTATAAACCATTTCTTCGGCTTTGGCGATGGAAAAGAAGGCAATTTTTTCGGTAACTATTTTTTCAATGTTGATGTCTTTTTCAAGTGTGGTTAAATAGTTTTTCATTAAAACCGGGAACAGGCTTTCCAGCTCCAGCAAAAATGCTCCTTTTAACTGGTTGATGGTTTTATCGCCGATAAGCATCGAAAGCATGGGAAAAGTTTCTTTCAATCGAACCCGTAAAAAACTGTCGATATGTGTTTCAATTTCGGGTTTTAGTTTATTGAAATTTTCGGGGTCAATAACTTTTTGCTGCAGTGCATCAAAAGAAAACATTTCATTACTAACCAACCTCCCTATTTTTTCGGCCATTAGCTGCTGATTGGCGGGGATGATGCCCTGTATTTTAAAACCTGCTATGGATAAAGATTTATGCGGCCTGAACAAAAGTTTAATGCTTAGCCAAATTACAAACCAACCCGTAAAGCCGGAAATAACCAATGGTAATATGTATTGCATGCACACCATTAAAAATTGATTTGGGGCTGCAAAGTAAGCCATTAAAGCAGGCTGTTCAAAATGTAATTTTGAAGGAGTACTGATTTTCTTTATTTTTGCCCGTCCGAACCGGTTCATCCGGGCGGGCTGTCCAATAAAACGGTAGTCGTAGCTCAGTTGGTTAGAGCATCAGATTGTGATTCTGAGGGTCGGGGGTTCGAGCCCCCTCGATTACCCAAACAAATGTACACTGGTAAAGGGTTTGAGTTTTTTTGTTAATTTAAACTGGTGATTCGTCAGAGAAATCGTCAGAGAAATAGCAAGAACGCTCAAACCTTTTTCAATGTTATCACTACCTAATGGCTGTAAATGGAGCGGTTTTCATGTATACCCTAAAAATTGGAAAACCTCTAAAGCCAAGCTCTCTTTAAGTTGGTACGCAGACTGTAGTTTTATTGATCCCTCTTATTTAGATAAATATCCAAACGGCAAACCAATCCGTCTGAAAGGGGGTATAAATCGATTAAAAACATTACACGAAAAACGAGAAGCCTTAGAAAAATTAATAGGAGAGATGGAGGAACTTCTCGCAAAGGGGTATAATCTTATATCTGAACATTTACTTAAAATATCTACCAAGGGACAAAGTCCTTTAAATGAAGCTTTTTGCCAGGAGGCAATTCCTGCTATGCCTTTTATCAGGGCTTTTAGGATTGCTCTCGAACATTCCACAAATGTAAAAGAATGTGTTTCGGATATACGTTCAGTGATAAACAGTATTGAAGCTGCTGCGACCACACTGGGGTATCTACAAATCCCCATTGGTGAGATTGAAGTGAAACATATTAAAC
>JANOVD010000391.1:0-2305 GCA_031417255.1 Chitinophagaceae bacterium | reverse complement strand
GGGTTACTGTGCAATACTTCACCACCGTTTTCTGTAACGAGGTCGGCATATTTTTTCTGAGCGGCTTTAAATTCCTCTTCAGATAGCACAGGGGTAAAAATCACCATCAATTCGTAGTTGTTCATTTCCCTGATTGATTTTTGTTTAAAAAATGTTGTTAATCCGTTTTTTTGTAACGGGCAGCAAAGGTAGGGGTTTTAATGGATAATTTGATAATGAATAATGGATAATTTGGGGCTTTTTTTGACCTGTCCCGATTTTTTCGGGATACCAGCTTTAGTGCCTTGATTTATCATCGTTGCGAACTTTGTTCAGTTCTCTTTTTGTTTCCAGTGGAAATGAAATAAGAATCAATCCGTTCATCGGCATTGCTGCTATTTGGCTTTACCTATGTAGTAGATTATGAATTTATAATCAACGGTTTATGGGGTTATTTCTTATTCAACCTGTAAACCGGGTACCTATTATGCCCCGGCTCGTAATATGGCGAGTTTTTATAAATAAAATCCAGTTGTGCCGAGGCATTGGCAGCAAATTTTTCATCCCCTTTTTTCTTCTCTTCAAGTTTCTCCTTTAGCCCAGGAGTGTTTTTTAAAACTTCAGCAGCCAGGTCATCCCAGCGGTAATCGCTGTAACCTTCTTTTTGCTGCAAAATGCCATCAAAAAAATTCCATGCAAAAAAACTGTCGTCGCCGGTTGGTTCCAGCATTTCTACCAAATAACGGTTGGCGGGCTGGTTTAACCAGATAATATAATCGCCTTTTAAAAATCTAATTTTTTGACTGGCTGCAGTAACTTTTACCGCTGAATTTTTATGATGCTTTTCATAAGGCCGGGGCATTGATTTGTAATCATCAATACGGTAAGCATCCACATCAATCAGCGTATCATTTTTAAATTGCTGCATAACCACATTATTCAATTTCAATAAATCAATCACCCTATACCAACCCTGTGGGATAATATAAGCTTCCGGTTTTTCAATAAAGCCCGAAGGTTTAAATACATTGAAAAATTTTACATGTTTGATAAACGGTTTACTTCGGTCGTAATACATTCTGTTAAGCCCGGTTGCATCGCTTGGCTTAAAGCCCTGTTCGTATCCTTTAAAAGTTATGAAAGAGAATTTAGTTGTATCAACTTTCCATTTAAAAGCGAATGATTTTTCTTTAACCACTTCTGCTCTTGCTTTTTTACGTTGTGCAATTAATCCGGTTGCATTAATGGATGCTTTTTCAATTACAGTTAGCGAAAGTGCATAGGTAGAAAGCACCCTGTCTTTATATGGTTTCAGCATGTGTGTTTCGGGTACAAAGCCAATGGTTTGAAACAAGGCAGCATAGCCAGATGAGTAACGTGGAGGATCGTAAAACATTTCCATGCCTTTATCGGGCGTTTCAGTTTCAAAATTTACATAAGGCACCATGTCCCATTTTTTATCTGTCATGCCTTTGTAGAGTTGCGGCTCAAAATTATTTTTTAACCATCCTCCCAAACCGGCACCCAGTTTATCATACTGGCTTGTAAGCAATGTCATGGTATGCTGATAATCGGCACCATCGCTAACATGGTTGTCAATTAAAATATCGGGGTCAAGTAAATGAAATAACTGTGCAAATGATCTGGATTCCTTGCTGTCGTTTTTTGTAAAGTCACGGTTCAGGTCAAGGTTTTGGGCATTGCCCCTGAAGCCATATTCAAGCGGGCCATTTTGATTGGCTCTTGAATATGAATTACGGTTCAGGCAGCCCCCAATATTATAAACCGGTATAAAAGCCAGCGCTACATTATCGGGCAGTTTTATTTTATTGGTTACAATATCCCGTACCAACATCATGCTGGCATCAATACCATCTGGCTCGCCAGGGTGAATGCCGTTGTTGATAAGGATCACCGCTTTGTTTTGTTTATGCCATTGTGCAGCATCAAACTTTCCATCATTGCTAACCATTACCAGGTGCAATGGATAACCGGCATCACTCATGCCCATTTCTTTTATCAATACTTTGGTTGAAATTTTATCCAGATTTTTATACCATTCAATGGCTTCAAAATAAGTAGCACTTTCCAGTCCGTTGGTTTTTTCAAAACGGCATTGTTGTGCATTGGTGTTACTTAAAAAAGAAATGAATAACGAAAGAAGAATGGATTTTCTCATCCAGGTTAAATTTTTTGTCAAGCTACAATAATTTTAGTTTAACAGCCTCAGAGAGGCGATATATCAGTAGAAAATATTTGTAAAATTTTTTCAGAGCTCCATAGGAGCGGTATATAATCCCGAAATAATCGGGACTCCGATGGAGCT
>JANOVD010000390.1:0-3234 GCA_031417255.1 Chitinophagaceae bacterium | reverse complement strand
CGCCCACACCATGTAAACCGCCCGATACTTTATACGAGTCTTTATCAAATTTACCACCGGCGTGTAAAACCGTCATTACCACTTCCAGGGCACTTCTGTTTTCTTTGGTATGCATACCGGTTGGTATACCACGGCCATCATCTTCAACGGTAATGGAATTATCTTCATTAATGGTTACGGTAATGTTTTTACAATGTCCTGCAAGGGCCTCATCAATGGAATTATCTACCACTTCGTAAACGAGATGATGCAGGCCTTTTACACCAATGTCGCCGATGTACATGGCGGGCCTTTTACGAACTGCTTCTAAACCTTCTAAAACCTGGATACTGTCTGCGCCATAACCTGTGTTGGCTGGGGTTGGAACTGCTGCTGTTTCTGTACTCATATTATCGTTCTAAATCACTTTTTATTTGTAAAATCCATGCCGATAGTTATCGGCAGGCAAATGTACGGAAAAACAGGCCTTTCGGGCAATTATGGAGGGTTTATTTTGGGGTGATTTTTTGCGCCAATTTCTACCTTTTTTCACTACGAAAAGCGATAAAAATAGAAAACGGATAACACGGGTTGAACGCCTGCCCGTCCGTTCAGGCGGGGATGATACTTCAACAGGCTCAGTACGGATTTTTTGCTGCTTCGCAGTATAAAAGGGGTTTACAAGATTTTGGTTAGCTATATTTTTCTTTATCTACCGGCCCGATGTGATACTAAATTAATAATTTGTGAAAATCAGTTCAATCCGTGTTATCCGTGTTCTATCTCCTCTAATGTTCAAACATTCATTCGTATATTTGCATCGAAATTTTTCAATGAATCATTACGCAGACATATTGGCTATTGCACACAGGCAACCTCTTTTGCAGGAGGACCTGGATATATTGTTGCATGTTGACAGGGTTGTTCCCGGCTCTGTACATTATTCCATTAACCGCTACCGCAAACAGCCACAATGGAATATTGATGATACAGGTATATTGATTTATCATGTTGAAAAAAATGATCCATCGGCCAATTATCTTGAACTTAAATTTTGCGTTAGCGGCAATGTGTATTGCAGGCAAAAACAAACCGAGTGCGATTTTTGTAAATTCAGCACCAGCAAAAGCTGTATTGAAAAAGTAGATAGTGTTGATGTGGTGAGTTTCAGTTTTAAACCAAATTACCTTACACAATTTACCAATAACAGTACCGAAAGCGGTTTAACAGAAAACGTACTTTCTTTTAAACACAAAAATTCTTTCAGCAAGCAATTGCCTTTGTGTGGCAAAACAAGAACTGCCATTGAAGCATTGCTGAATCATACTTATACTGATACGAGGGAAAATATTTTCATCAATGCACAAACACAGATACTGCTGTTGTACAGTATGGATTGTATGCTGGGCGATGATAAGGAAACTGAATTTACCTGCAAGTTTTTACAAAACGCCGAGGACCGGGAAAAGATCATTAAAGCACGTGAAGTTTTACTGCAGCATATTGGCGAACCCATTACCATTAAGGCGCTCAGCCGAAAAGTAGCCATCAACGAATGTTATTTAAAGAAAGGATTTAAAGAAATTTTCGGTACTACCATATTTGATTTTTATCAAAGCCAGCGGATGGAACATGCCAAATATTTATTGTACGATAAAGGATTAAGCGTAACTGAAGTTTCCATGTTATTAGGTTACTCTTCTATCTCTCATTTTTCTACAGCATTCAAAAAACACACCGGCATCAAGCCTTGTGAGTTGTTGCTGCGTTAGTTTTCCTCTTTACGTAAATTCTTTTCCCGATTAAACGGTTGTCTGTTTTTTTATGACTGCACTTTTGCACTCTAAAATAAACATGGTGAAAAGAATCAACATTTCAATTTTATTTCTGGGTTTAAGCTTATCAATAACTGCACAGAATAAAAACAATCCGCTTAAGGCAGACACAACCGAACCAGATCATAAATACTTACCGGATGTAACAGTGGTAGGCCGTTACAGCAAAAGTGATATTCAGCAATTACCTGAAATAGCAGGCACATCTATTTATGCAGGCAAAAAAAATGCATTGATTGTTTTAGATAATGTAAAGGGCAATGTGGTAACTAATAACATGCGGCAAATTATTGCAAAAGTACCCGGCATACATATTTGGGAAAGTGATGGCAGCGGTATTCAAATCGGTTTAGCTGCAAGAGGGTTAAGCCCCAACCGCAGCTGGGAATTTAATGTTCGGCAAAATGGCTATGATATTTCAGCCGATCCATTCGGTTATCCCGAAGCTTACTACAATCCGCAATTACAGGCTGTACAACGTATAGAAATTGTAAGAGGACAAGGAGCATTGCAATACGGCCCGCAGTTTGGCGGCCTGGTGAATTATATTTTACGCAACGGCAGTGAGATAAACCTGCCTACCGAACAGGCAGGTAAAAAATTTGACCCGATAGCTATCGGGTTTGAAACGCAACAAACAGTTGGTAGTAATGGCTTGTTCAACAGTTATAATGCAGTTGGTGGCAAAACAGAAAAAATTCACTACTACGGATTCTTCGATCACCGCAATGCCGATGGATTTAGAAAGAACAGTAAATATTTTACTAATGCTGGTTTTGGAACATTCACTTACCGCATCAATAAAAAATTCTCTTTAACTACAGAGTTGATGCGCTCTCATATCCGAAGTCAGCAGCCCGGTGGATTAACGGATTTGCAACTAATACAGGATATAAAACAAAGTTTACGCAGCCGTAACTGGTTTGATATTAGCTGGACAACCGCAGCATTAATTGCCAATTATACATTTAGCGAAAAAACCAGAATGAATGTAAAATTATTTGGCATTGCAGGCGACAGAAACAGTGTGGGATATTTTCCTTCAGGAGGAATTATTGTTGCAGATACAATTAATAAAGCAACCAATCAATACAATACCAGAAATGTAAATGCAGATAAATACCGCAATGCAGGCATGGAGGCCCGCTTTATAACTGACTACAATTTATTAAATACAAAACAAACATTGTCGGCAGGCATCAGGCTTTATAAGGGCACAACATATCGTTACGCATCCGATGGCAAAGGTACAACCGGTGTGGATTATGATATGTCTTTATCAGATGGCATCTGGAACAGGGATATAGATTTTAAAACAACCAATGTTGCTGCTTTTGCCGAAAACATATTTCGTGTTTCCAAAAATTTCATTGTAATACCCGGCATTCGATACGAATACATTACCGGTAATGCCGGCGGA
>JANOVD010000389.1:0-3292 GCA_031417255.1 Chitinophagaceae bacterium | reverse complement strand
CTGGTAGCATCACCCATCACATTCATGTTGCCTGCCGGAATTTCTTTTAGAAGTTCCAAACCTTTTTCTTCGGCTTTAAACTGCATGATGGTATGTACATTATCTACTAACTCATCTACTGAGAACGGCTCGTTTTCTAATTCTATTTTGCCAGCTTCAATTTTTGAGACGTCAAGAATATCATTAATAATAACCAACAACGAATCGGAAGATTGCTTAATACCTTCCAAGTATTCCTTTTGATCCTCTTTCGGATTGCGTCTGATCAAAATATCCGTCATGCCTTTAATGGCATTCATAGGCGTACGTATTTCATGACTCATATTGGCGAGGAACTGGTGCTTGGCTTTTTCGCTGGCTTCGGCTTTTTCTTTTTCAGCTTCTATGATTTCGTTTTTATGTTGCAATAATTTCTGTGTTCTCCTGGTATATCGAAGCTTTGCATATAATCCCAGGGCAAGCAACAAGGCTGAAATACCTAATATTATAATCCAGTTTCTGGTGGCCTTTTGTTTGTTAATCTGACTTTGAAAACCGAGTTGAGATTTTAGCTGTTGCTGCGTAAATTGATTTTCCAATTCCAAACGGGTTACTTCGCTGCTATTTCTCCATACGGTCAGTGTATCTTCAGCCTGTACATGTAATTTATAATTTTTCAAGGCATTGTTATAATCCCCTATGCCTTCATAAGCTTTGGAGAGTATTTCATAGTTATCAGAAACATCTTTATTATACGTTTGTTCTGCTACTTTCACCAACTTGATTGTTTGAATGGCACTATCATATTTTTTCAGCCCCAAATAAGCCCTTGCTTTTTCTGTGAAAAATACGTGTTCTGGCTTTTGCCCTTCACCTTTATCATAAAATGCTTCTATCTCTTTCAGTTCAGCCAATGCTCCGGAATAATTACCTGCTAAATTCTTAATAGCTGCGTTCAATGTTTTTGCGATATTATAGCACGGCTCACATTGTTTAACGTTTTTCATCACGTACATGGCAGAATCTATAAAAAGTTTGGCTTTTGCTTCATCTTTTAATTTCAGCATTAAATTGGATTTGCCAAGATATGCGCTACCCAGTTGCATCGTATCTTTTAGCGAATGAGCCAACTGCAGGCTTTTATCAATGTATTTTTCAGCTTCTTTATAATTTCCTATTTGGGTATGAATTCCTGCAAGTGCTTCGTTGTTTCGGGCATAAGAAAAATCCATTAATTTCAATTCTTCAGATAATCGTTGGCTTTCTAAAAGGTAGCTTAACGCTTTTGGATACTTTTCTTTCCTACTGTACCATTCACCTAAAGCTGAATTTGTTTCCCGTAAATTTTTAAGGTCGGCAGGGCTATCTGACAGAGAGCTTTTCATTTTATTGAATTCATTAATCATATCTTCCTCCTTCACGTTTACATTACATTGAAAAGCTAAAATATAGTACGCCCCAAAAACAATCGGCAATTTGGAAGCATTGGCTACCTTGGCGCTTTCTATTACTTTGTTGGCAGTAGTACACATACATTCTGTGTTGCCAGTACAAGCTTCTAGTGACATGATATAAAATAGTGGCAAGTAGCCTTTTTTGTTGTTTTTTATAGCCAGTTCAATGGCTTCTTTAGGTTCATTTTTCCATTTTTTCCACCAATCTGGTTCTTGATTGGTTAAGGAATCTAAATCCATTCTCTCCCAGATTGCTTCTAATCTTACTGTTTCCGGTTTCGATGAATCTTTCCAGATGGCAAACAGTTCAGCATCCGTTTTGGTTTGCCCATTAGTGATGGATGAAAAAAGCATTCCGAAAACAATCAGAAAGTATTTTAAACGAATTTGTTTGTTGAGTATCTCCATTATGTTATTGACTGGTTTTATATGCTTACATTATTGTTGGATAAAACTAAAGTATAATACTAAAAGGTACCTCATTTGAGTTATCATAAGGTAATTGTAATTATCAAACGGTTTTAAATACTAATGTATATTTACTATAAGTTTATTTATGAAACCAATTAAAGCTTTAATAGTTGAAGACAATGCTTTTATGGCAACGGTTTTGCATGATCTGCTGAAGCAACATGCAACTGATATCGCTGTTTTAAATATAGCTAATACCGGCAAAATGGCACTAAAATTAATTGGTTCTGAAAAACCCAATCTTGTTTTCCTGGATATTGAATTGCCTGATATGACAGGGTTTGAACTGCTGCAGCAGTTAGATGACATCAATTTTCAAACTATTTTTACCACATCGCACAGTCACTATGCAATAAAGGCATTTCGGTTTAACGCCTTAGACTACCTGATTAAACCCATTAAAGAAAATGAACTTGATGAAGCGATCAAACGTTTTCTAAAGTCTGCAGGTAATAAGACCGAAGTTAAGTATGCGTTGTCAAATCTTCAATCGCAATCGGTTGAAGATCAAAAACTGGTTTTAGCAACGCAAAATGGAACATTGCGGTTACCATTAAAACAAATTACACACATAGAAGGAGACCGCAATTACAGTTATATTCATTTATCAAAGGGTTCCCGGGAGTTGTCATCTAAAAATTTAGCATACTTTGAAGACATACTCAATGATAAAAATTTTTTTAGGAGCCATCGTTCGTACCTGGTTAACAGATGCCATATTGATGCATTAAAAAATGATCATTTTGTTTTAAAAAATGGGGTTGAAATTCCAATTTCCCGGCGAAAGAGAACAGAAACTGATAATTGGTTTTTTTAGAAGAGAAGAAAAAATTTACCCTTTCTTCAACCATTTTATAGCTGCAGGCAGCCGGTTTAATTTAACAGCACTATACTTTTCTTCTACGGCACCAAAACTGCTGTAAAAAAATGCAAGGCTGGGTATATCGCTTCCTTCAAAATCAAGCAACATGTTTTCACCTGCATGGTCTTTTATAAAAGCATTGATGAGTGCATGGGATGCACCCAGTGTTTTACCCCGCCCGGATGAACCGTTCGGACGGGCGTTGGGATGATTGCCCACCAAAATATAATAAGCCCTGCTGTGTGAAAATAGAAAAACTGCAGATGCGATCAACTGTTTTTCTTTTGTATAAACACCGTAGGTTGTTGCTTTTTCTTTTTGGTTAAGCAGACCGTACAATTTTTCAAAATTGATGAAATCAGTTTCATTTACTTCAGAAAAACCAGTTGCCTGTTCTTTGGCCAATGCAATCACATCAGCTATAGCAATATCTTTATTGATGATCAAATGCAGTTGTTCAGCTTTTTTGATATTGCGTTTTATATTTTCCCGGTAAGCGCCGTAAATTTTTTCATAACTGCTGTTC
>JANOVD010000388.1:0-5895 GCA_031417255.1 Chitinophagaceae bacterium | reverse complement strand
GGCGGAATGTCAGTAGAAAATTCGATTTATAATGTTTTTCAGAGCTCCATCGGAGCGAAATAAAAAACATATCGCTCCGATGGAGCTAAAAGTATATGATTTTTTTTATTTTCTACTTATCCCGATAGCCCTGCCTGCCGTCAGGCAGGTATCGGAAGCCCCATGGGCCTTTAAAAAATCAATTTTGAATTAACTCCGCCAACGGGTTAATATACTCATAATGCCAGAAAATGCAGGTTTATCTGGTGAGTTTGATGTTTAAATCTTGCCCATTCAACAAAGACATTATTAGTTATCTAATTTTTAAACGATTATGATAAACAATATTTACATGAAAAGCTTTTTTAGTAGATAAATATTAAATAAATGCCATTTTTAAGTATTAACACCCCTTTAACAGTAAAATTACTGGCAAAAAAATTTGCGTTTTCCGAAAAACGTATTATGTTTGTAGTGAAATTAAAAATGACGATTACCTCGGTTATTCTTTTTTTCGGTCTTAATCTCCAATCCTCCTCTAAAAAACCAACCAATTTTGGGCTGGTATTATAAAGTACACCAAACCTTAGTTGTTTTTTTTAAACCGCAAACCACAAGAAAATGAAATTTTTTACATCTTCATTATTAGTCAATCGACTTTTAACTTCAGTATTTACATTAGTTAGTTTATTTTTTGCAGGTAATGCTATTGCATTATCACCTGTTCAATCATTATTAAATATTGGCGGGCCAGTAAGCAAGCATATAACAATTTCTACAGGCATTGAATATGCCTCTTTAACTGCAAATGCTACAGATAAAGCCGTTTTTATAAATTGGGTTACAGCCTCCGAGCAAAATAACAGTCATTTTGAAGTTGAAAGGTCATTAGACATGAAAACTTTTAAGACCGTAGCAATGGTATTGGATGGATTTGCTGCTACCGGTACAACAGGTAAAACCTATAAGTTTAAAGAAGATGCAGGCGCTGTAAGGAAAGGTAAAACCGTTTATTATCGTTTAAAGCAAATTGATACTGATAATAAGGTAAACTACAGTACAGTAATGGCTGTGCAGATGAATACTATTGTTACTGTATTTCCTAAAAAGGAGGTTTCAAAAACAACTTCAATAAAATTGATCAGTACCAAAAACGTAGCTGCTTCTATGGTTGAAAACCAGGAAGGTCAAACTTTGTTATCCAAACAGTCTATTAATACAGGCATTATAAATATATCGGCAGCGCAACTGAATTAAGTACGCTTCCGGTATATTTAATGCTTTTTAAAAAAACACGGTTTCTTAATTATCAAAACTGGTTCTTATATTTTCATCGGCCAGTAGTTTGGTAGCTTATATCAAAATCCACTATTCTTTTCTGAGTTTAATTGTGAGGCATGTTTGCCTGGTATCAGTTTGTATTTAAAAAGCATAATAAACAGATTTAATAACCGGCAAAATAGTACAACCCTTAACCACGTTTATAGCCCGCCCCCGGGTAACTGAACGTAAGTGCCTGGTTTACGATGTTTTCTTTGGGGGTTACAGAATCGAAAGATTCTTAACAAAAGCTGCATTTCTATGCGGCTTTTTTGTTTTACCTCTTGGTTGGCACAGTTTCGCCACGCTGCTTCTGCTGTGCCGCATATCTGCGCCAGTTGGGGCTGCACCCCACCCTTACCGGCAGGGGTGGGTTTGCAGGAATGATGGTTTGTGATGACAGGAGCCAAGGCGAGTTAACCTGACATCCCTATGAACGAAAGTTTAATAAAATACTTACCTTTACGTTAATGAATTATGGTGCAATAAATATTGATCCTGAAACAATGAGTGGCACACCTGTTTTTACAGGCACCAGAGTTCCTGTGCAATCTCTATTTGATTATATTGAATCAGGTGAAACATTAGATGAATTTTTAGAAAATTTCCCCTCTGTAAGAAAAGACTTAGCTATACAGGTTCTTGAAATGGCCAGCAAAACTATTACCTCTGAAAAAGTGCTAAATGAAAATTTTGCTTGATGAAAATCTCCCTACAAAGTTAAAATATGACTTTGGAGAAAATCACAAAGTATTTGCAGTAAGAGATATGGGCTGGTTAGGAAAAAAGAATGGAGAACTTTTAGGCCTGGCAGTTTTCAATCAATTTGACGTTTTAATAACGCTTGACAAAAACCTTAAGCATCAACAAACTATTCATAAATTCGACATCAGGTTTATTGTATTGATAGCAGTTGACAGTAAGCATCAGACCCTTCAACCATTTATGGAAAAAGTAAAATCTTTGTTGAATAGTGGCAACATTCCTAAAATTTCCGAAATTACTCTTTAAGAGCCCACCTTGGCTAAGGAGGGGTGCAGGGCCCTGAAAATCTGAATTGTCTAATTTATAATGCCCGGTTTATATTTTTAAGGGTTTTCTACAAAGACAAAACCACCAAAACAATAAAGCAATTTTTGCAGTAAAACATTTAACAGGTGTCTGGCCACTATAAAACATTCTTTAATTTGTTGGAGTATTATTTTTAAAAACAGATTATAAATAATTGCACTCTGCATAGTGGCCTAACACCTAAAAAATAGCCGCACCCAATTGCGGCTATTTTGGTTTTTTATCAGTATATTTGACAACTCCTTTTACCTGTGCAAAACCTGTGTATTTCTTTTATCCTTTTAAGACAGCGTTACCCCCTAAGACAGCATCCGTTTACCGGATTTAATAATTATATTGCATAACTTAACTTATACCAAATAACATGAGAAAATTTATACTTCTCGCCCTGGTTTTTTTTACATCATTTACTGCTTTTGGGCAGGATTTCAGCAATAAAGGAAAAGATTTTTGGGTGGGATATGGATATCATCAACAAATGAATGCAACCACATGTGGTAACCCACCTGTTCCGGTTCAGGGCGGCTGTCAGGACATGGTGCTTTATTTTGCTACTGAACAGGTAACAAATATTACAATTTCTATTCCGGGAGTTGGATACACCCAAAACATAACTACCGGGGCAGGCAATAATGTTACAACATCGGTACAGATACCCAAAAACATTGCTCAGGATGCAAGACTATTCACAGAAGGCTTATCTAATAAAGGAATACATGTAACCAGTGATAAACCAATGGTGGCCTATTCTCATATTTATAATCAAAGCGTTTCGGGTGCAAGTATCTTATACCCAACAAATACCCTTGGCAGAGAGTACTATTCGGTAAACTATAAAAACTGGTCAAATTCAACTAATGCAAACTGTTGGTTTTATGTGGTTGCAACTGATACAGGTACTACTACTATTGAAATTACACCTACTGGTACCACTCAAGGTGGATGGATTGCTGGTACTACTTATACAGTTAACCTTACACAAGGACAGGTTTATAATGTTAAGGCTGCAACAATTTTGAATACTGGTTGTGGAGGAGCCACTCAACTACCTTGTACAAGTTGGGATCTTACAGGTTCAAAAATTAAAAGTATAAATAATGGTAGCGGATGCAAGAAGATAGGTGTTTTTTCGGGGAGTGGCAGAATAAGCATATCCTGCGATAATTTCGCATCTTCTTCAGATAATTATATGGTACAGGCCATGCCGAGAAATGCATGGGGAAAAAAATATCTTACTGTGCAGGCAAATGGTAACCAGGCAAATAATATTTACCGGGTTTGTGTTTCTCATCCTTCTGCCATAGTTAAAATAAACGGTGCTGTAACCGGCCTGCCTTTAATAAATAATTTTTATTATGAAATATCATCAACAAACCAACCTCAATTAATTGAAGCAGATAGTGCCATTATGGTGGCACAGTATTTTACTTCACAAAATGAATGTGGCAATGGAAATACCGGAGACCCGGAAGTTATCTACCTGAGTGCTGTTGAACAGAGCATTAATAAAGTTTTGTGGAATGCAACACCTAATTTTCTTATTACTTCTCACTTTTTTAATGTGGTGATACCTAATACCGGTACAGCACTTAGTTCATTCCGGCTTGATGGAAACACGGTTAGCGGCTGGGTTACACACCCGCAAGAGCCTAATTATTCCTATTTAAGAATGGCAGTAGGAGCAGGTGCCCGTATAATTCAATCAGATTCCAGCTTTAATGCCATCGCTTATGGTTTTGGAGGTGCAGAATCTTACGGTTATAATGCCGGTACAAATATTAAAGATCTATATCAGCAAATAGGTGTACAAACTACCTATGGTATTGAAACAACACCCTCTGTTTGTACAAATTCGCCATTCAAGTTTAAAGTCTCCTTGCCATACATTCCTGATTCGATGCGTTGGAATTTTAATGGCGCAGTTGGTATGTTTCCTAATAACAATACTGTGTATATAAATAATATACCCAACAATGAAGACTCGTTTACCGTAGTTAATGGCAGAACAATTCACTGGTATTCTATCCCAATTCAATATACTTTTTCAACAGTTGGTGTTTATCCAATAACCATAACCACTTTTGTTCCTAACGGAGAATGCGGAGCAGAACAGGATATTGACTTTGACCTAACAGTATCTGACCCGCCTGTTGCAGATTTTGCATGGACCCCGGGTGGTTGTGTAGCCGAACAATTCCAGTTTACAGAAACCACGCCGCAATTTCCTAAACCAACTTATTATTTTTATTGGAATTTTGATGACCCGGGTAGTGGGGGCAATAATACCTCTAATTTAAGAAACCCAACGCATTTATTTACCGCACCCGGAACATATAATGTAAAGTATTTTGCGATAACAACACCAGGTTGTTTTAGTGATACGATAATACATCAGATAACTGTTCCTGATTTTCCAAATGCAACTATTACCGGTAATACAACCGTTTGTATAAATACCGGTACTGTTCCGGTTACTTTTACCGGTACTTTGGGCACGGCTGAATACATATTCAGTTATAATATTAATGGAGGTGCTACCATAGTAACCCCACCAAGCACCAGCGGTATATTTACAATTAATGCGCCAACCAATGTGGCAGGCCCATTTGTTTATAACCTTATAGGAGTAAGTAATGCAAACCCTGTAGGTACACCATGTACAAGGGTAATTACAGGCCAGTCAATAACGGTAAACATAACTCCCGATGCCACCGTTACTTTACGGGCGGGTGATAATGATAACCAAACTGTTTGTATTAATAACCCCATTATTGATATAAGATATGATGTTGGAGGAAGTGGAACGGGTGGCGCAGTATCGGGGCTGCCGGCCGGCGTAACCGGTACTTATGCTGCCGGGGTAATAACTATTACCGGTACACCAACTGCACCGGGTGTTTTTAGTTATATTGTAACTACTACCGGGCCTTGTTTAACACCACAGGCAACCGGTACAATAACTGTTACTGATGATGCTACATTGTTATTAACATCTGCAGCAGGATCCGATAATCAAACTTTATGTATTAATACGCCGCTACTGGTAAATATTACTTATGCAGCAGGAGGTACAGTTACAGGTGCCAGTGTAACAGGCTTGCCAGCCGGTGTTACCGGTGTTTATGCAGGTGGCGTTATAACCATATCGGGCACACCAACTGCAGCAGGTGTATTTAATTACACGGTATTAACAACCGGCCCCTGTGTTATTCCTACCGCAACAGGTACTATTACTGTTACCGGCGATGGCACTATTACATTGACTTCGGCTGCCGGTACAGATAACCAAACACTGTGTATAAATATAGCATTAAACAATATTACATACGCCGTTGCCGGAACTGCTACCGGAGGTAGCGTAAGCGGGTTACCATCTGGGGTAACCGGTGTATTTGCAGGTGGCATTGTAACCATATCAGGTACGCCAACAGCACCCGGTGTTTTTAATTATACTGTTACTACAACGGGCCCATGCGTAACTCCTCAGGCAACCGGAACAATAACTGTAACTGATGATGCTACCAT
>JANOVD010000387.1:0-10124 GCA_031417255.1 Chitinophagaceae bacterium | reverse complement strand
GGCGAAGCATTTAAAAAAATACGAAAGGAGAAAAAGGTATCGCTTATAAAATTAGCTACAGTTGTTGTAACCGTGTTTGTAGTTTTTTACAGTACATCCAACACCAAATTACCAAACTACCCCATGCCCTGTTATCCTTTTGCAGCCATCCTGCTGGCTTACGGAGCAGAACAATTTTTTAATGCTCAAAAAAAAATAAAGCAATATCCTTTTCTAATCCTCTTTTTTATAAATCTTATTTTGCCTGTTGCGGCTTATTTTGCCATACGGATGGAGCCGGCATTAAAAGGTATGGAATGGATTGCAGCAGGGCTGCTGATATTGCCGGTAACTGCAATTATTGCTTTTTATAAGAATAGAAAAAGTGGATTCAAACCTGCTGTGAATTTCCTTTTTTCAGGATACATGATCTTTAATTTTATTTTTTTAGTTGTGTTGTATCCTGCTGCTTACAAAAAAAATCCTGTAACAACTTCCTTACATCTTATAAACCCCGATAAACAGGTGTATGCATATGAAATTTATAATCCTGCTTTCAATTTTTATTTAAATAACCCTGTTAAGGAATTTAAAGACACAGCCCAATTGTACAGTGCTTTAAGCAAGGATACTGCCGGTATTATTATAACCCGGCTTAACCTGTTTGGGGCATTAGACAGCACTAAATATAAAATAGTAACAAGTAAAAGGGATTTGTTTGAAACGCCGACAACAGTTCTGTTGAAACTGAAGTAAAAATGTAAATTCCTGTTATTTCCTGCTCTGCAGCGTAAACCCAAAAGTAGTTCCTACATCAATTTTGCTGCGAACGTGAATTGCCTGTTCGTGAGCTTCGATAATATGCTTGCAGATGGAAAGGCCCAAACCACTACCGCCAACTTTGCGGTTTCTTGCTAAATCGGTTCGGTAAAACCGTTCAAATATGCGGAGTAAATGTTCTTCAGCTATGCCGGTGCCGTCGTCACTTATTTCAATTAAAACCCTGGCACCATCAACCTTATAAAAACTTGCTTCAATAATACCCGATTGCTTGCCGTATTTTATGGCATTATCAACCAGGTTAATAAACACCTGCCGTATTTTTTCTTTATCGGCATAAACGGTTAATGAAAAATCACAACCCTTTTTAATAATGCATTTAATTTCCTTTTCATCTGCTTTAAAAGATAATGTTTCATATACTTCCTTTATTAAATCCTGTATTACAAAACTGTCCTTCAGCAATAACTGCTCGCCGCTTTCCAGTTTTGAAATGGCATCAAGGTCTTCTACCAGGTTTACCAACCGGTCGATATTACGGGAAGTGCTTTGCAGAAATTTTTTATTTACGTCGGCATTTTCCAAAGCGCCGTTAAGCAGCGTATCCACATATCCCTGTATTGCAAAAATGGGTGTCTTCAGTTCATGGCTCAGGTTTTGTAAAAACTCTTTGCGAAATGCTTCGTTTTGCTGCAGCAGTTCAATTTCTGCTTTTCTTTGTTCTGCCCAGTCTTCTACATCTTCCCTTACCTCATCAATACTTTTTTGCGGCAGAATATTTTTGTAATAAAATTCTTCTTTTTTACTGGCCTTGGTTTGGTATATGAATTTATAGATGAGTTTTATTTTACGGTAAATAAAAGTTTGCAGTGTATATACTATTAAACCATAAGCGCCCAGGAAGATGATAATGAATGACAGTAAAGCGATCCACCATACGGGTTTAAAAATAAAAATACCCACGGCTATTGGTATAGATAAACCCAATGCCGTTAATGCAGATAATTGTTGTGGCGAAAAATTTTTTGATGTAGGCATGATGAATAAGCTGCAAGCTACAAGCTACAAGGGAAACTATTAAATTTAAATACGCTTTCTTGTGGCTTGCAGCTTGAGGCTTGTAGCTTTAAAGATCAAACTTATAACCAACACCCTTTACGGTAGTAATACAATCAAGGTTTAATTTCTGGCGAACTTTGCGGATGTGTACATCAATGGTACGGTCGCCAACAATTACTTCGGTTCCCCAAACCTGGTTTAAAATTTCGTTGCGCAAAAAAACTTTGCCGGGCTTGCCTGCCAGCAAAGCCAGCAACTCAAACTCTTTACGGGCCAGTATTATATCAGTTCCCCGGTAATTAACTATGTATTTTTCCCGGTCTATTTTTAAATCGCCTATCTGTAAAATTCCGGTATCTTCTTTTATAAATCTTCTGAACAAAGCATTTACCTTACTCACCAGCACTTTTGGGCTAACCGGTTTCGTTATATAATCATCTGCACCCGACTCCAGGCCTTTTACTTCGGTTCCTTCGTCGCTTAATGCCGTTAAAAAAATAATCAACGTGTCTTTAAAAGCGGGCTGCATCCTGAGCAAATTACAAACTTCAATTCCGTTCCTGCCGGGCATCATAATGTCCAGGATGATCAGATCAGGATTAAACCGCTTTGCCATATCAATGGCTTCATTGCCGTTTTTGGCGGTAGTAACCTCATAGCCCTCGCTTTGCAGATTATATTGGATGATCTCCAGAATATCCGGTTCATCATCAGCAATCAGAATTTTTTTAACCGTATTTGTTACACTCATACAGTACAAAAATAGTCTTTACCTTTAATCAGGAACGCAGTATGCAACCAGATTTGTATTATCAAATTGTTAAGCGAATGAGGTGCATTAACAATAAATTGCATTTTTATAACGATACATATGCAGCCACTGGCGTATTTTTATAGCCTGAGCTGTTGATTGAACTATGAAAAAACATCTATTTCTTTTTTTAATGATGATTGCCGGTATGCCTGTTTTTGCAATGCAGGATTCTTTAATTATACCCATTTACAGGCAACTTTTTCACGATAAGATTGATAACGAACAAATACAACTCGACAAACTGGATGGTAAAAAGGATGGCCTCATCAGGGCAACGCACAAGGCCGAAATAAACCTGGCAATTACCGATGTTATGACCAGGAAAATTGATGGCCTGCAGATTTTTGTTGAACAAAATGCTAAACTGGTAACCAACAACCAAAAAGTAAGGTACCTGAGTTATATCGAAAGCCTGTTGAAAAGTTTTAAATATGGCTGGCGATCAAAAGAGTTCAGCCCGATTTATGCCCCGTTGCTGGTTGAAACATTTGAAAAAATAATGAAAGTTGATATTGACAGTATCAGTATGGCATTGTTGATTGATGAGCTTCCTTATCATACTGGTAAAATACTTGCAGAAATATTTGCTGAAAATATTGGTTACGCTGAAAGTAAAAAACTGCTGTTTCTGAAATTTTGTACGCTTTATCCCGAAAAAATTCTGCAAACCATTGAGCCATACATCAACGAACCTTTTGCCGATTCGTTGGTTGCAAAAAGTTCGGCAATTAACCCAACGGCGGTTTATAATATGGCACAGGCGCCCAATACACAAATGGGGCAGTTAATACACCGCAATACAAACCCGGTTGTTAAAGCCATTGCCGATCTCAGTAAAACGCCCAATGCACTTTTGTATTTTCCTTTTTTAGATGATATACTGAAAGGAAATAAAACGGTTGAAGGTTTAAAAAAATATATTGGCGAAGATGGAATTGGTTACGATAGCATTGGTTATTTTAAACTGCTGGTACAAACAGAAATAGCCTATTTTAAACGCATTACTTCACCGGCAAAAGATACACCGGTTGCCATGTTTGGTGCCAACGGGTTAAGGGAAGTATTAAAAAGCAAAGCGCTGCAACATTTTGTTAAACCGATAAATAATTTGCATGATCTAAGCAACCTGAATACACGCATGCGTTCAACCGATTCCTTATCGGCGGTTGATCTGTATTTTATGATGGTAATGAGCGAAAGTGAAATTTATACCTCGAGTTTTAAACACAGTTATAACCGTATGTTGCAACGGCTGGGTAAAGAGCCAAAAACCGATTCATTGCTACTCGATGTGCATTTCGATTTTTTTAAAAAATTTATTAAGATGGCAGCCAATTTTAATAAACTTGATAATTTTTTAAGCTACATGCCCGAAAACAATTCGGAAACTTTAATGCGTGGTTTTATTGCCAACCTGGATAATACCGGCAACCTGGAAGATGCCATTGATGTGGCAGATTCGTACAGCAGCATTACTGATGCAAAATTACAAAACGCCATCCTGGGTTATGTAATTAAAAATGAAGGTGATTGTATTCAAAAAAATAACAGTAGGGGAAAAACTATTTATGGATTATTAAAAACAATTTTTTTATCGGCCGATACTGCAAATAAAATTGACTTAACCAATGTATTGGGTATTCCATCTATTTATGAAATTGAAAATAAGGATTTGAAAGACGACAGCGGCAGAATTATACAACAGGTTTATTGGTATGGCGATAAAGATGGGAAGGCTTTTTTCCCGGCATTCATTAATTCTTTTTCACCTAAGGATTGGATAATCACTTCCAACAGCGAGTGGTACGAAATCAGATCTAAAAAAGGTAATGTTTGGGTTTTTGCAAACCGCCCTTTGGATAATGATGCCAACCTGGATGACAGTGCACAAATACATTTGAACAGTTACATGACCGAAAATAATCTGCAACCTGCAGTAGTTGTACATCGTGGGCATAGTTACTGGTTGCCAAGTACCATAAAACGTATGGCAGGCGATGCAAAAATTGTTATGCTGGGCTCCTGCGGGGGTTTTAAAAATTTAAACGATATTATTGAAGTAAATCCCGAAGCACATATTATATCTACCAAAGAAATTGGCGCAGGCGATATTAACCGGCCCATCCTCAATTATTTAAACCAAACTTTTGAGGGGGGCAAAACTTTGGTTTGGAAAAACATGTGGACATCCCTCACAAAATTATTTACAGCCGACCCCAGCAGCTCCATCAGAGACAGTTGGGATAATTACATTCCGCCATACAAAAACCTGGGCGCTATTTTTTTAAAAGGATATAATAATATGGCACAGGAATAGGCAATGGGCAATGGGTAATAAGCAATTGACAATTTGCAATTTGCAAAAGAACAATCCAATTATCTGCTGAGTACATCCTTCGCTTAGAGAGACCCAAAACTCAAAACCCTAAACACATAACTCAATCCTCTTCGCTTAGGAAACCCAAAACGCCAAACACAAAACTCAAAACCATCTTCTATCTTTGCAACATGAGTGAGCATCCAAAAGCTAAAAGAAAAATATTTAATTTTTCGTTACTGCGCAGGGTATTTCATTTTGCAGCTCCTTATAAAAATAAATTTTATGGCTCGCTCATGTTGGCCATATTACTGGCAGTAATAGCTCCTGTACGCCCTTTACTTATTCAACTTACCATTAACGATGGTATAAAAGGCGATACCTCATCTCATTTTATAAACGGCCCCGGTGGTTTTATTATTGAAATAACCATTATTCAAATTGTATTGCTGTTGTTGGAAACAGGCTTTCGTTTTTTCTTTACTTTTCTTACCGCATCGCTGGGGCAAGCTGTTGTAAGAGACATGCGGGTGAGTACTTACAACAAAATTCTTCACCTCAATTTATCACAATACGATAAAACTCCCATCGGCACACTTACCACCAGAACCATCAATGATATTGAATCCATCAACGATATTTTCAGCGATGGGTTGATACCCATCATTGCCGATCTGCTGGCTATCTTTTCTGTATTGAGTTATATGTTTTATGTTGACTGGCAACTGACTTTGATGTGCCTGGCGCCTTTTCCTATTTTAATTCTGGCAACTTATTTTTTTAAGGAAAGTGTAAATAAATCTTTTATCAGGGTACGTAATGCAGTTGCCAACCTCAATGCATTTGTACAGGAGCATATTACCGGCATGGCTGTTGTGCAGGCTTTTGCTGCCGAGAAAAGAGAATTTAAAAAATTCAGCAGCATCAATAAAGAACACCGCAATGCAAACATTAAGGGCATTTTTGCCTACTCAGTTTTTTTTCCCATAGTGGAATTGGTAATGGCATTGTCAATCGGTTTATTGGTATGGTGGGCAGCAAAAGATGTAATGAGCACCGGCCAGGCCGAAAAAGTTGCCGGTGTAATAACAGCATTTATTCTTTGTCTGAATTTATTGTTCAGGCCGCTAAGGGTAATTGCAGATAAGTTCAATGTTTTACAAATGGTATTATCGCCAGCGAAAGGGTTTTTAAAGTTTTGGATAATAATGATACAACCGTTAATGAAGGCAATATTAATGCTCATCATGTAAAAGGAAAAGTGGAATTTGATAAAGTTTGGTTTGCCTATATAGATGAGCAGTATGTTTTAAAAGATATCAGCTTTTCCCTTAATGCCGGCGAAACACTTGCCATTGTTGGCCATACGGGCAGTGGTAAAACTTCCATCATCAGTTTACTCAACAGGCTGTACCCAGTTAATGATGGCTCCATAAAAATTGATGATACCAATATCGAAGATTTTCATCTGGATGATCTGAGATCTAAAATTGCAGTTGTATTGCAGGATGTTTTTTTATTCAGCGGCTCGGTAAAAGATAATGTTACACTCCGCAATCCCGCCATAAAAAATGAAGATGTGATCAGGGCTGCAAAAATGATCGGCATACATGATTTTATTATGCAGTTGCCGGGCAATTACGATTACAATGTGATGGAAAGAGGCGCTACGCTTTCTTTGGGCCAACGGCAGCTGCTTTCATTTGTTAGGGCATTATTGTACGATCCGGCAATTTTAATATTAGATGAAGCCACTTCATCGGTTGATACCGAAAGCGAAGCTTTGATACAACATGCCATAGATAAACTGATCGCCAACCGTACTTCCATTGTAATAGCCCACCGCTTATCAACAATACGCAAAGCCAATAAAATAATCGTACTTGATAAAGGCGAAATAAAAGAAATGGGCAGTCATAATGAATTGCTTAAGAAACGAGGGTTTTACTACCAATTGCACAAAATGCAGTTTGAGAAACAGTCCACTATAATCTAAAAATTTTGTAAATTGCAATATGTCTTCAAATAACGATACTTCACATTTACACACTGATGCATATTGGTTGCAAATGGATAGATTATATACTCTTGCTGAAGAAAAAAATCTAATAGCGGCCATTAAAAAAACTGACACAGAAAAATTCTACACCTTCACTTCTATGTTGCGTGTTGCAAACACACTGAATAAAATAAAGGTTTTGCAAAAAAAATAAGTACCAATTATGGATATTTATGACGAATCCCTTTTAGAATTCTGGAAATCTTTGAGCGACAATAAGGTTTTGTATATTATGGTGGGGGGATTTGCAGTTAATATGCATGGATTTACCCGCACTACAAATGATATTGACATCTGGTTAAAAGATACCATACCTAACCGCCAGAATTTTGGTAATGCGATGATTAAATCCGGTTACGAAGGTGTAACCTGGGAAGAAATTCAGTTTGTACCTGGTTGGTCAGATTTTTATATCGGACCCAGAATCAGACTTGATATTATGATTGAGATGAAAGGTCTTACAGATATTCCCTTTGATGAAGCATTAAGTGCTGCATACATTGGTGAGATTGAAGATTTACATGTTCCATTTCTAAGCATGAACCACCTTATTGCCAATAAAAAAGCTGTGAATCGCCCAAAAGACCAGATTGATGTAATTGAGCTGGAAAAAATCAAAAAACTAAAAGAAGATATGGACCGGGACAATATTTCCTAAATTCTTCTCCCCCAATTTTTAATTTCACCCCTCCATCCTTATCTTTGCGGCAAATTACAGGGAAATTATGGCATCAAAGAGCATAAAATCATTACTAGTAGCGGTTTTCAGCATAAGTTTAGTGTTTTTTTTCAATGCTTCTTTTGCCAATCCTGAACCAAAAGGAGTCAGTGCTAAAAAGGAAAAGATTTTTGATGCCAACGAAGTGATCTTCGGCCATATCATGGATGCCCACGAATTCCACTTTTTATCTTATAAAGGATCCGACGGGCATATGTACCATGCAACCATTCCGCTTCCGGTTATCCTGTATTCAAAAGAAAAAGGATTTTCATTTTTCATGTCTTCAGCTTTTCATCACGGCGAACATGTGGTAGATGGCTATGCATTATTAACCAACGAAAGGATAGACAGAGATTCATTAGACCGCAATAAATATGCAGCAGGAAAAATTGTAGCAGTAGATACAAACGGAAAAATTGATGAATCAGTTAGTATTTATGATATTTCTTTAACCCGTAACGTGGTACAAATGTTACTGGCGCTTGCTTTACTGGTATTCATCCTCATCAGGGTTGCCCGTAAATATGGCACCGGTCAGGGTATTACCACTGCACCAAAAGGAATGCAAAACACCATGGAAACCATCGTAAATTTTGTTAACGACGAAGTTGCCAAACCAAACCTAGGTGCAAAAAGCAATAAATACCTGCCTTACCTGTTAACCGTATTTTTATTCATCCTTATAAATAATATTGTTGGCCTCATACCGGGTACAGCAAATGTTACTGGCAATATTGCTTTTACTTTTGTTCTATCTATTATTTCATTTGTAGTAATCCTGTTCAGCAGTAAAAGCCATTACTGGATGCACATCATTAATCCTCCAGGCGTACCGGGTTGGGTTAAAGTTATTTTAGTACCGGTTGAAATTCTTGGAATTTTCACTAAACCATTTGCATTGATGATCAGGTTATTTGCCAATATGGTGGCCGGTCACATTCTGATCATCTGTTTAATTTCGCTCATTTTTATCATGGGGTCATTAAACCAATATATTGGTTGGGGTTTTTCACCATTTTCTATTGCCTTTACCATTTTCATTTATTTTATTGAGGTACTGGTTGCATTTTTGCAGGCATTTATCTTTACCATATTAACAGCAGTATTTATAGGCCAGGCTTTTGAGGGCGGGCATGATGACCATGCACATGAAACCGCTGTTGCACATTAATTCAACTTTTTTTTAACCAACATAAATTCACAATTATGAATTTTTTCTTATTAGAAGCTTTAGCTAATGCAGGTGGTGCAATCGGAGCTGGCTTAGGTGCTATCGGTGCAGGTATCGGTATCGGTCAAATTGGTAAAGGTGCATTGGAATCAATCGCCCGCCAGCCCGAAGCCATCAATGATATCCGCAGCAACATGATCCTTACTGCCGCACTTGTAGAGGGAGCAGCGCTGTTTGCGATCATCATCGGTTTCTTAGCTATGGTGCTTTAAAAACCTTTACTGCATCCAAAGTAAAGGACGGAGGATGCAGTAATTTTTTTCCAAACCCTGAGCGGAGTCGAAGGGGCTATGTTTTCATTTCGAGCGAAGTCGAGAAATGAAAAGTTTTTTTGGAACGCACATTTGTTTTTCATGGCATCATCGTTGTTCCGATATCTATCGGAACTCACTTGTACCGAATACCAATATTGAACATTTCAGAATTTTTTATTTTATAAATTTTATAAAATGCAATTATTAACACCGGCCTTCGGCCTTATTATCTGGACGCTTCTTGCTTTCCTTATCGTTTTTTTACTGTTGAAAAAATTTGCATGGCCTGCCATTATTGGCGGTTTGGCAACACGTGAAAAAAACATTGCTGATTCATTGGCCACAGCCGAAAAGATAAAGCTTGAAATGGCACAGATGAAGAATGACAACGAAGCCATTCTTACCCAGGCACGTGAAGAAAGAGCCAGCATGCTTAAGGAAGCCAAGGAAATAAAAGATAAAATGATCAACGATGCCAAAGAAGAAGCTAAGGTGCATGCAAATAAGATTATTACCGATGCACATGCTTCAATCCAAAACCAAAAAATGGCTGCATTAACCGAAATTAAAAACCAGGTAGGCAGTTTGGTACTGGAAGTAAGTGAAAAAGTATTGCGTAAAGAATTAAGCAACAAAGCACAGCAGGAAGATTATATTAAAACCCTGGCTGCGGAAGTAAAATTAAATTAAGCTGTTAGCCATTAGCTGTTAGCCGTTAGTAATATTCGGTTCAGCTAAAAGCTAAGTGCTGAAAGCTAAAAGTTATAAAATGAACAATCCACGTTTAGCAGGCCGTTACGCAAAAAGTTTACTTGATCTGGCAACAGAGCAAAACCAGGTAGATGCCGTATATGCCGATATGAAATGGTTACACAAGATTTGCAAAAGCAACCCTGATTTTGTGAACATG
>JANOVD010000386.1:0-1853 GCA_031417255.1 Chitinophagaceae bacterium | reverse complement strand
CCCCACACGGTGCCGAAGAGACCGACGAACGGCGCGGTCGAGCCCACCGAGGCGAGAAAGGTCAGCCCGCGCTCCACGCGTGCCTGCGCGAGCACGGTGGATTGTTGCAAGGTGCGCCCGATGAATTCGCTGGCATCAACTCCAGCACCGATGCCGCCAGTGGATTTCTTCTCATAGCCTTGCGCGGCCAGTATGGCGTCGGTGGCGACAAGGGCGAACACGCCGACCTTGTCTTGGCTGCGAATCGCTTCCAGCGCATGGGCTTGCGAGTCCGCGTTCCAGAACGACTTCATGGCGTGTGAGATCGATTGCCTCACCCGCAGCTGCGTGATGGTTTTGCCGATGATTATGTGCCAGCTCGCCACTGACATCAGCAGCAAGACGATGGCGACCGTATGCGATACCGCATCTGCCTGATCCCAAAAGTGGGCAAGTCCAAGTGATGGGTTCATGGGAGTGCTCCTTTAGTTAATGTATCACACCTGTTCATAGATCGAACTTCAACTCGGCGACGACAGTACGCTGGGCGGACGAGTGTCCGGCCCAAACCCTGGCGTTATTGAGATTGTCGATCCCCAGGGCGGCGCTCCACTGGCGTGTCGCCTGCCAGCGCACGCGCAGGTCGGTGAGAAAAAAGCTGTTGGTGCCGCCTAGCGTGGCGCCGTTGATGTCGCTGTTGTCGAGTGTGCGATACTGCTTGCCGCTGTAGCGCGCGCCGAACGTGGTGGTCCATTGGGCATTGGCACGGTAGGCGGCGAGCAGATTGGTTCGCCATTGCGGCACGAGCGGTTGCCACTTGCCGACGCTGTCTGGGAAGTTGTCATTCTTCACGGTTTTGGAGTTCGCGTAGGTCAGGCTGCTCGACAGATCCAGGCCACGTAGCCCAAAATCATGCGCCTGGAAGGCCAGTTCCAGTCCCGTGGTGCGCACGTGCTCCACATTCTGTACATTAATGACGTTGGGCATGACCGTCATGTTCGGTTGCGAATACAGCGCGTCGCGTGCGTCATTGTGGAACAGCGTGGCACGCAGCACGCCATTGCCCAGATCGCGCTCGGCGGTGAGTTCGCCGACCCAGGCTTTTTCCGGTTTCAGGTCGGGGTTGTTGTTGGTGATCACGTTGTTGTGATCCAGCGTACCCTGGTACAACTCGGCGACGGTAGGCATGCGCACCGCGCGGCCCAGCGCTGCTTTCAATGCCCATTGCGGCGCGGCCTGGAAAGCGATCGCGGCCTTGGGTGAAAACCAGGTTCCCTCGCGTTTGCCGTAGGACACTGTCGTGGTTGCATTCGCTCTTTCGCCGCCGAAGGCGCGCCATTGTTCCAGACGTCCGCCCAGCGTGGTTTTCCAGGCAGGCGCAAAGCCCCAGGTATCCTGCGCGTACAGGCTGTGCAGTTCAGTGTTGCCGTTAAATGCCGAGAAGCGCGAGGATGCGCCGCCGTTGATCCAGTCGGTGGCATTGGACACCTCGGTGCGTAGCTTGTAGCTCTCGCGCTGATAACCCATGTCGACGATATGACCGCCATGGAAATGCGGCAGCCAGATTCCCTTCAGCGCCAGGGTGTTCCAGCCGGAACCCTCCTGATCAGTAATGCGTCCGGCGCCGCCCGTGCTGGCCACAGGCCGTGCAATCGTGGGCGAACGCGCCTGGTCGCTGGCATAGTCGTAAAGACTGGCGGTCACGTCCCAGTCCCACAGGCCTCTGGTATTGCTTTTCACGGACAGGCCGTGGATGACGTGATCCAGATTGGTACGGCGCAGGGAAATGGTGGTGGCGGGGAGCGTATACTGACGACCGTCAATGTTGACACTGCCGCTGTATACCGGATTACCCGCCGCGTCGAGATAGTGCT
>JANOVD010000385.1:0-2962 GCA_031417255.1 Chitinophagaceae bacterium | reverse complement strand
CAAAGAGCTTAAACTTTTTTTATGAGTGTCTCAGGCTGACAGCTTTTTTTAAATAAAAGGGCTTTAATAAAAAAACTCCGGTAAAATGCCGGAGTTTTCCATTTTCAAAGGGTGTTGCTTACCACTTTACTTCATCCAGTTCAACAACACCATACTGGTTGTCCAGATCAAACATTTTGATCTCCATCTCCATATTTTCTTTTTGGAAATTTTTGAATACAACAGTCCTTACATACATGGGTATTTTCGAAGGGTACGAATTATTATTATATGCATCAACTTTTATCCTGTACCTGCCTGTAGCAGCATTCTTAATGCAATACTCACTTATATTAGCAGAGTTTCCGAAATACCGGCCACCTTTTGCTGTATTTGGATTAACCTCATTGCATTTAATATTACCCGGCTCAACAAACTGTGCATTGCCCCGATTATTATAATTGCTTTCCAGGGTAATGCGTAAATCAACCGGTAACAGCTTAATAAGATTATGATTGATATAGGAAACATCAAATTCATTTTTATGCAAAACAAGAATGGCGTTCATTTCGGCAAGTGCGTTGCTTTTAATATTACCGTCAACATTATATTCATCAGGTGCAATTATTACTGCGTAATATGTTTTAACAGCAGCTTCAACATTTTTATTTTGAAAATACGCAAGAGCCAGGTCTCTTTTTACTGTCAAATTATTTTCATCCACGGATAAAATTCCATTGTATACTGCAATGGCTTTATCAAAATGTTTCCATTTTTCGTACATATATGCTGCCAGCTTTAAACCTTCGCTGCTGCCGCCGCAAAGCTCAATGGCATTGTACATCAGTTCCTGCGCTTTATCTTCTTTTCCTTTTTCAAAAAAGAAGTTTGCCATTTCAAAGTAAAAACCAATATCGTTGCTGTTTTCTTTTTCCAGTTTCAGAAATGTATCCCACAGTTCGTAGTCTGCAGCGTTTTGCATTTCCTGCACATAGTCTTCTTCTTTAGCACTGCTCAATGTATATTCGCTCCAAACATAGTACTGGCGGTTGTATCCCCGCTTTGCCCTTTTGGTTGTAATAACTATGGCACCATTTGAACCATCGGGGCCAAATAAAGCGGCGGCAGAGGGTCCCTGCAAAATGGAATAGTCTTCAACATCATCGGGATTAATATCTCCACTGCTTGTCATGATTGTACCGTCAACAACATATATTGCACCTGTTCCAACACCAAATCCATTTTCTCCTCTTAACCTGATGGTAGTTTCTGCTCCAAGTTTTCCAACAGACTGACTCCTTACCTGTGCGCCTGCAACTTTTCCTGCCAGTGCATTATTTACATTGGATTGGCGAATGATATTAACCTGCTCTGTTGTTAAATTTTGCACACTGGATGAAGTACTTCTTGCAGTTCGTTTAATTCCAAATGCACTGGTAACAACAACTTCTTTTAATTCTCCCTTTGTGCCGGACATTAAAATATTTTGCATGTCAGTTGTTTGCGCAGCTGGCCCTTTGGTTTTAGCCGCATCCGGATTTTTTGCTATGTCAATAATTTGTTGCACACCTGGCTCAGTGGTCTGTTGCAAAGGTTTCTTCAGATCTATCAGCGCTTCATCTTTACTCCACCAGGTAATGCGTTGGTTATAATTTTTAACTACCTGCTCCAGTGTTTCCTGTTCGGTAAATTCTTTAAGTGCACGAATTTTATATTCAGGTTTGTACACATAATTCATGGCTGCACATTTTTCTTCCAGCTCTTTGGGTGGTGCAATTTTATAAGTGATATAATCCTCTATCCGCTCCAATACCAGGTAAGAGGTTTGTAGTGTAACCACTCTTTCGGTAAGGCCGAATACGATCATGTTTTGCCAATGATAATAACTGTAGCTGCCATACATCAACGAATCGTATGATTTCAGCATCCTCATTTTTTTAAAAGATGTTTCATCGCAGTTTTGATTGGCTGGTAAAAAATAATTTTCGGATTTTGATACAGCGCTGTTATTGCCATAAAACAGTTCCAGGTTATCGGCCTGGTCTATAGAGCCGCTTAACAAAACACTACTGCCCAGCTTAACCGGAAAAGCCTCGTTGATACGGATATTTGTGGATGTGTATTTAAAAAGAAAGTTTTCGGCCTTATCAATTTTTTTAACTGCATCCTTTACATTGGTATAATACAGACTGATAACTGAGCCGCCGGTATTTCCAATCAGGTTATTAAAATTGCTGTAATAATAATAGTACCTGTAAGTAGATGTAATAAAATTTACCGGCACAGCTCCAAGTTTAGGTTGGGCATTGCCTACAGAATTAATCCCATCAGAAAAAAGTAAAACTGCATCGGCAAGTACATTGCTGAAATTAAGAATGCCCAATTCGGTTGCCCCGTTATATGAATAATTAAGCAGGTAATTGCGGATGGAACTGAAATTATCCGTTGTTTTATTGAATACAATTACACCCTGCATCTGGTGATTGAACAAAAAGATGGTTGTTTTATTAATTTCATTTACTGAAATATATTTTTCCAGGAAATCAAGTTCTTTTGCCAGATCCCTTTCTCTACCCGATAGGGAAACATCCCAATACACATTGATTGATTTTGGTTTATACGCATAAAACCTTTCAGCATCCGGAAAAAAGCGCATGATAAAATTTGTTTTACCATCTTTTTTATTGATACAGAATTGAGGCTTGTTATTAAACTGGCTGATAGAAAAAGAAACGGGGCGGTTTAATACAATATCATTCCGTTGAAGCGATAATGAAGCTTCATCATTATTCAGATTGAATAATTCGTTTTCTAAAAGCCCGCTGTTTGCATAAGGAATTGATGCAGGTTTGCTGATCTTAATATCCAGTTTAAAGTTTTCAGTTGAGCTTCTGAAATTTAAAGGGAGTGTATAAGAAAGTTTTAAACTATCCTCCAACATCATCTGTGTAATGGTGAATTTAATTTTACGGCTGCTTTTTGC
>JANOVD010000384.1:0-7110 GCA_031417255.1 Chitinophagaceae bacterium | reverse complement strand
TGAATACAAATTGTTTTATCGAGCCCCATTTTTTTCCAGGTCTTACCGGCATCCAGGCTTTTATAAATACCGCCACCAAGGTTTAGCGAATTTCTTGGATTTCCTTCTCCGGTACCAACCCAAACCACAGACGGATTGGATTGCTGGATAGCAATAGCGCCAATATTCTGTATGGGTTGTTCATCAAAAACGGGCAACCACGAGTGGCCGCTGTTCTCTGTTTTCCATACACCACCACTTGCGGCTCCCACATAAAAAATACTGGGATTGGCAACCACAGCATCAATAGCCGTGATACGGCCGCTCATACCAGCAGGGCCAATATTGCGGGGTTTTAAGTTTTTGAACTGGTCAAGAGATAGTTTTTGTGCAGTACTGTTATTGCTAACAGCAATAAGCATTAAGCACAAAACAAGCGGGAGTAATTTCTTCATTGTTAAATTTTGAACAATGAAGATGCAAAAAAAACAGCGACAGGGCAAAAGAAATATGTGAGTGGCTTAGTAGCACTATAATATTGCCGGAACTATTTTTTTATCTCAGCTTTTTCAAAATCAAGAATAACTGAGTTAATGCAATAGCGCAAACCGGTTGGTGGCGGGCCATCTTCAAAAACATGGCCCAGGTGGGCTTTACATTTACCACACATTACTTCGGTTCGTTTCATTCCATAGGTATTATCGGGGGCATAAATAATGCTGCCTTTGCTGATGGGTTCAAAAAAACTTGGCCAGCCGCAGTTGCTGTCGAACTTGCCATTGCTGTTGAATAAAGGATTGCCGCAGGCTGCACAATAATAGGTTCCCCCTTCTTTATGATCCCAGAATTTTCCGGTGAAAGCCCTTTCGGTCCCTTTTTCACGGGCAATATTATATACATCGGTGGGTAATATCTTTTTCCATTCGTCGTTACTCATCTCAACTTTGGCGGTATCGGTTTTAGAAAAAACAAGATTTTCTTTTTTATTGCTGTCCATGTTTACAGAATTAGATTGTTTAGCCGGCAAATTGTTACAGCCCGCAGTAAAAAGCGAAAAGAAGATTGCTATGTAAATTAGAGTTCGCATATGATTTAACAAATTTCGGGTTAAATAGTTTTTTAAATGTACGAAATGAGGAGATTTTAAGTTTTTCAATTGATTATTTATAGTGTTAATGAAAATTTAAAGCACGATTGTTATATTTGCTATCTTCACAAGGACACCAGGCTTATGTTTAATTTAATATTATTTGGCCCTCCCGGGAGCGGCAAGGGAACGCAAAGCGAAAAACTGATTGCTAAATATGGCTTGAAACATTTGAGCACAGGAGATTTACTTCGTAGTGAAATATGCAGCCAAACCCCGTTGGGTAAAGAAGCACAAAATTTTATGGACAAGGGCCATTTGGTACCGGATGAAGTGGTGATAGGTATGATCAGCTCGGCACTGGATGAAAATCCGGAAACGAAAGGTTTTTTGTTTGACGGGTTTCCACGAACATCGGCACAGGCAAAAGCGCTGGATGAATTATTAAAACTGAAAAAAGCCCCCATTGCAGCCATGCTGGCTTTAGATGTTAGTGAAGAGGAATTGGTAAAGCGCTTATTAAAAAGAGGAGAAACCAGTGGCAGGAGCGATGATAATAATGAAAATGTCATCAGGGCCCGGATAGTTGAGTACCAAACTAAAACAGCCGTTGTTGCCGATTATTATAAACAGTTTAATAAAGTGGTTATGATAAAGGGCGAAGGAAGCATTGACGAAATATTTGAAAGGCTTTGTAAGGAAATTGATAAAAGGGTATAAGAAGTCTACCGGTTATAAATATTGAGCATCCCGTTTTTTGGGGTGCTTTTTTGTTTTACATTGTGAAACAAAATAAAAAGCTATGGACGAGCAGAAATTAAATTTTCTTACAAAAGAATGTATGCCGCTGTTTAAAACCCTATCTGCCGGTGCTGCGGGCAAATGGGGTAAGATGAACGGCCAGCAAATGGTGGAGCATGTTGCTGCTTTTTTTTATGTATCAACTGAAAAAATAAAATTTGATTTGGTAACACCGGTAGAACATTTACCAAAGTATCGGGAGTTTTTATTCAGCGATGCAGCATTTAGAGAAAACACAAAAGCACCTACAAGTGTAATTGGTGAAGAAGCTTTGCCATTGCGGTACGCAACCATGGAAGCGGCTTTAGAAAAGCTGGAAGACTCAATTACAGCTTTTGAAAACTATTTTAAAGACGATACAGGAAAAACAAGCCTTCACCCGGTTTTTGGAGAACTGAGCTTTGAAGAATGGGTGTTGCTGCACTTTAAACATGTGATGCATCATGCAAGGCAGTTTGGGGTGGTGTAATATTTTACTGTTGAATTATTCCACTATTAACGGATTAAATACAATTTCACTATTACTTTTAACAGTCTTCAAATAAATAATAATCAATGCTTTACATATTGTTTGTCTCATTTGTGCAACAAACAATATCTATGCGTATTTTAAATTAATTTTACTCATACTATTATATATGAAAGATTTAACTATTTCGCAAGTTGACAGGCAAAATATCTTAAATAACAGCTATGCAATTGAAAAGATGCAGGAATATCTGGGCTTAACAGGTATGCTTTTTAATAATGAATATAAATTCACTATACAACAGGTAACCGAATTTTATTCAAGCGACAGGTCAACGATAAACAGATACCTTAATGAATACGAAGATGAGTTAAAACACAATGGCTATGAAGTTTTAAAGGGAAAAAGCCTGAAAGAATTTAAAGCGCAATTTGGCTATTTATTAGAAGAGGGAAGCAAAGCTCCGCAGTTAGCCGTTTTAAACTTTAGGGCATTTGTAAATCTTGGAATGTTATTAGCAGAAAGTGAAAAAGCAAGGGCCTTAAGAAGTGCTGTATTAGATATTGTAATAGATACATTAAATCAAAAATTTGGAGGCTCTGTAAAATATATTAACCAGCGTGACGAAGATTTTTTTAATGCAATAATAAAGGAGCCCCATTACAGAAAAGAGTTTACATCCGCACTTCATAACTATTTAGAAATGGGTAATTATAAATATGCCTATTATACAGATAAAATTTATACTTCTATCTTTAAAGAAAATGCAAATGAGTACAAAAAAATATTACAATTAGGAGAGCACGAAAATGTAAGAGATACAATGTACGCAGAAGTATTGAAGTTGATAGCTTCGTTTGAAACCGGATTAGCACATGAAATGAATAAAAAATCTTCAGAACTGAATCGAAAACTATTGCCGGCAGAGTTAGATGCACTTATTGATCAATTTTCTTTGCACCCCTTGTATAAACCATTGGTTGAGGACGCCTGTATAAAAATGGCATCAAGAGATTATGGATTTAGACAGGTTTTGCATGAAAATCTCAGGCATTATTTACGTAGTGTTCCGCTGAGTGATTTCGAACGTTTTTTAGGAGAAAAAAGCAAATCGCTGGAAGAGCGGATACAGGAAAATATAGAAGTGTTTGAAAGATTAAAAGACAGGTAACCATGTTTATTTTTTTTGATATACAGCATGCTATACAGGTGCATGATGATATTATTGAAAAATCCGGAGGGATTAAAGGGGTTTTAAATATCGGACTAATTGAAAGTGTATTGCAGCACATTCAAAGCGATTTATATTATCCCGAAATTGAAAATAAGCTTACACATTTATTTTATGGAATTAATAAAAGCCATGCCTTTAATGATGGAAATAAACGCTCGTCTGTAGCCCTGGCGGCTTATTTTTTGGAAATCAATGGCTGGGATTTCCTAGTTTCAAAATTTATAAAGAAAACAGAAAATATTGCTGTTGATATAGCAGATAATAGAATTGATAAGGACTTGCTTTTTGAAATAATTGTTTCCATACTTTATGAAGAAGATTATTCGGAAGAATTAAAACTTAAAATAATCGAATCACTTTCTTAACGATTTTGCAAATGAACAAACTCGAAAACTATATAACCGGCAACTGGATAACCGGAGATGGAGAAGGGCAACAACTCTACAATGCTGTAACCGGTGAACCCATTATTACTGCAACAACAAAAGGGCTGGATTTTAAACAAATTCTTGAATACGGCAGATCGGTTGGTAATCCTGCTCTTAGAAAAATGACTTTTCATGAACGTGGCAATATGCTGAAAGCATTGGCATTGCATTTAAGAAATCATCTTGATAAATTTTATGCCATCAGTTATAAAACCGGTGCCACCAAAGCAGATAGTTGGGTAGATATTGAAGGCGGCATCGGAAATTTATTTGCCAATGCATCGCTTCGCCGAAAACTTTCTAATGAAACTTTTGTAGTTGATGGTGACAGCCATAACCTGAGTCCAAACAATAGCTTTATGGGTACACATATCCTGGTTCCCAAAGAAGGTATTGCGGTTCACATCAATGCATTCAATTTTCCGGTATGGGGTATGCTGGAAAAAATTGCCGTGAATTTACTGGCCGGAATGCCCTGTGTGGTGAAGCCTGCAACCGTTACCAGTTATTTAACCGAAGCGGTGGTAAAAGAAATCATTGCAAGCAAAATTTTACCCGAAGGTGCATTGCAATTAATATGCGGTAGCGCCGGCGATATACTGGATCATGTAATATCGCAGGATGTGGTAACCTTTACCGGCTCCGCATCAACAGGGTTGTTGTTAAAATCAAATCCAAATATTTTGCGGGAGAATGTTCCTTTTAATATGGAAGCCGATTCACTGAACTGCATTGTACTCGGCCAGGATGTAACACCCGATAAACCCGAGTGGAATATTTTTATAAAAGAAGTGCGTAAAGAAATGACACTAAAAGCGGGGCAACGTTGCACCGGCATCCGCAGAATATTTGTACCCGAAAATAAAATGGAAGATATTTGGAAGGAGATTGGCATTTCTCTTTCGCAAACAACAATTGGAAATCCATTAAATGAAAAAGTAAGAATGGGCTCGCTTGCCGGACAAACACAACGCAATGAAGTAAAAGAACAGGTTCAGAAATTGCTGGCATCATCACAAATTATTTATGGCAGTTTGGATAGTGTGGAAGTTATAGATGCCGATGCAAACAAAGGCGCATTCATGAGCCCGGTATTGCTGATGAATGAAAATCCATTTACTGCAAAAGAAGCACATGAAGTGGAAGCATTTGGCCCGGTAAGCACCATCATGCCTTACAAAAAAACCGACGATGCCATTGCATTAAGCAAACTTGGTAAAGGAAGTCTTGTTTCAACCATTGTAACTGCCAATTATAAAACAGCACAACAATATGTAATTGGCGCAGCAACACACCACGGCAGGATTTTAGTTTTAAATAACGAATGTGCAAAAGAAAGCACGGGGCACGGTTCGCCTCTGCCTTTACTGATACATGGCGGTCCCGGCCGTGCCGGCGGTGGCGAAGAGATGGGTGGACTGCGTGGTGTAAAGCATTACCTGCAACGCACTGCCATACAGGGTTCGACAACAACGATTACCGCCATCACGAATATTTACCAGCAATATGCTGAAGGAAAAGATCCCAGTAAACATCCATTCACAAAATATTTTGAAGAGCTGCAGATTGGGGATCAGATTATCACAGAAAAAAGAACCATCACATCCGAAGACATAGACAAGTTTGCAGATTTAAGTGGCGATCATTTTTATGCACACATTAAAACCACCGAATTTGAAGGCACCATGTTTGAAAAACAGGTGGCGCATGGTTATTTTATTATGAGCATTGCTGCAGGCTTGTTTGTTGACAGCTACGAAAAAAATCCGGTGCTGTTAAATTATGGTATTGATGAACTGCGCTTTACAAAACCGGTTTATCCCGGCAGCGAAATTCATATACGCTTTACTTGTAAACAAAAATTGTTGAATGATAAACGGGTTGTAGAAAAGCCCGGGGATTTCAAACGTGGCGATGATATTGACAAAGGCATTGTAAAATGGCTGGTGGAGATGATTGACGAAACAGAAGAAGTGACCGGAGTGGCAACTATTTTAACCATGGTTGCTAAAAAAGAGCAATAGGAGATATAAATTTATCATTGAAAATATTTTTTATGAGTACAGACGCATACTTAAAAAGCCATATTGAGCACGGCATCAATACCATCGAGTTTTTTCATCCGCAAAGCAATTCTTTACCAGGAAAAATTTTAGAAGAGCTTGCCCGTGAAATTCATTTTGCAGGCACGCATGATGATACCAGGGTAATCATTTTAAAAAGCGGTGGCGACAAAACATTTTGCTCAGGTGCCAGTTTTGATGAATTGGCAGCGATAAAAAATGAAACCGAAGGACTGAAATTTTTCAGCGGCTTTGCCAATGTTATCAATGCCATGCGTAAATGCCCAAAATTTATTGTTGGCCGCATACAGGGGCGTTGTGTTGGCGGAGGCGTGGGTATTGCATCGGCTGTAGATTATGCCATTGCAACTGATAAGGCTGAAATTAAATTAAGCGAACTGGCAGTTGGTATTGGCCCTTTTGTGGTGGGCCCGGCAGTTGAAAGGAAAATTGGAGTTGGCCCTTTCAGCGCATTGGCCATTGATGCAACCGGATGGCGCAGCACCGACTGGGCGAAGAAGAAAGGCCTTTTTGCAGAAGTGCATGAGAGTATTGAAAATATGGATGAAGCTGTTTACCGACTGGCAAATACCCTCGCACATTCAAATCCGGCGGCAATGGCAGCCATGAAAAAGATATTCTGGAAAGGGACCGAACATTGGGATGAATTATTAAAAGAAAGAGCTGCCATCAGCGGGAAATTAGTGTTGAGTGAATTTACACGGAATGCGATAAATAAATTTAAGGCTAAAACTTAAAAGGATAAAAATTTATTCAAAAAAACCTGATCTTGTTAATTGATACCCATGAAAAAATAATTTATTTGATGAGGGAGAATGATAAATGTGAAGCAAGCATAAAACCATTGTTGTATTGAAATACCGGCTTATCATTTATTCTTTTACCCTGCTGTAAAATCTGATTTAGATACCCTGCTTCAATTTTTATATTTTGATTTAACCTGTAACCAAGCAAAACCGCCATACGGTTCTGGTCAAAAATATTTGCGCCCATGTTTTTTCCCCAGCCAATAAAAATCTCATCCTGTG
>JANOVD010000383.1:0-9308 GCA_031417255.1 Chitinophagaceae bacterium | reverse complement strand
AGCGTGGCAAGGCAAACAGCTGGGCACCATCTACTACAAATTTTTATGGCGGCGATCTTACACAGGCATACCGGCTTTATGGTTTGGCATTAGCCAAAGCTCCCGAAATGGGCGCCATGAACCGTTTGAAGGAATTTAAATATATTTCTGCAGAAGCAAAATGGCGTTTGGCAGCTGCTTATTCATTGGCGGGGCAAGAGAATACAGCATTGGATCTGATCAGTGGTTTGGCTACAAATTTTCCGCAAAGAACAAGCTGGGGTTATACATACGGTTCAGATACAAGAGACCAGGCAATGGTTTTGGAAACATTGACGTTGCTTAAGAAAAAAGCAAAGGCCGAAGAATTATTAAGAACCATTTGTGCAAAACTATCGCAGGATCATTGGTATAGTACACAAACAACAGCTTACAGTTTAATTGCTATTGCAAAATATTGTGGTAAAAATCCATCGGGTGCAAAAATTATTGCAACCGGAACCGTTGATGGAAAAAATGTTGATATAAATGCGGCTTCTTACATTAAACAATTACCCATTTTATTTTCAAAAGGCAGCAGCAATGTTGTTATCACAAATAAGGGCAGCAATACATTGTATGTTCGCCTGATAACACAGAGCCAGCCGCTTGCCGGCGACAGTCTTAAAATAAATAACAACCCGGCGGTATTAAATATGAATGTGAGTTATGTATCACAAAACGGCGCTGCCATCGATATCAGTAAACTTACGCAAGGTACCGACTTTGTTGCAAAAGTTGTAGTTACCAACCCCGGCAACCGTGGTTATTATTCAGAGATGGCTTTGTCGCAGATATTCCCCAGTGGCTGGGAAATTTTAAATGCCAGGATGTTTGATGGCGAAGGCGCATTCAAATCTTCTTCATCAACTTACCAGGATATTCGTGATGACCGGGTGTACACTTATTTCAACATCGGCAGCAGTCAAACATACACTTATTATATACAGTTAAATGCATCGTACCTGGGGCGTTTCTTTTTGCCCGGTACCTATTGCGAAGCCATGTATGATAACAGTATTACTGCAGGTGTGAATGGGAAGTGGGTGGAGGTTGTGAATCAATAGGGGCCCCTCCTATCCTCCCCCAAGGGGAGGGAAATTGAGAAGATATGTGCGAAGCCTGAAGCGAATTGAACAAACAAAAAATGATTCAGTCTAAAAAATCACTCTCCAAGTCCCCCCTCCTTTGGAGGGGGATAGGGGGAGGCTTTGTTTTTATAAAATCTACGTACCTTTAAATAAACAATACGTGTATGACAACAAAACTTACCATATTGGTTGAAGAAGAAACCATCAAAAGGGCAAAAAAATACTCTGCGCAAACCGGGCAAAGCCTTTCTAAAATTATTGAAAACTATCTTGATTCGGTAACTCAGCCGCAGGAATCAAAATCTAAAAAATTTTCTCCCCGAATTAAACGCCTGATGGGAAGCGTAAAACTTCCGAAAGACTCCAATTATAAAAAAGCAGTGGAAGAAGCCGTTAAAGAAAAATTTAAGTAATGAATTTTTTTATTGATACAAATGTTTTAATAGATTTTATTTCTGCAAGAAAACCCTTTGGTTATGATGCTGCATTGCTTTTTCAGGCTGCAGATGAAAAGAAAACAAAATTATATATTGCTGCACTTAGCTTTTGGAATACACATTATTATCTGAAAAAATTAATGCCTGAAACAGAAGTAAGAAAAATATTTTTTGAGCTTACTGAGTTGATTGAAGTTGTGCCTCATACCAAATCGCTGCTACGGCTTGCTATTAAATCTCCACACAAGGATTTTGAAGATGCTATGCAGATTGTTGCCGCAGAATCATTAAATGACATTAAAGGAATTATCACCAGGAATAAAAAAGATTTCAACCACTCGTCTTTACCATTATTTCTGCCTAAAGAAGCATTAGCATTAATCCCCTGATAAAGATGATTGCTTCCATACATCAAAAATTTTCCAGATTAGCACGTCATAAAAAAATTATACTGCTTGTCAGCATCGGTCTGTTAATCTGGTTCTGGTTTTCACTTCCATCCAAATTATTTCATGCTCCCACCTGCTATGTAATTGAAGATAAAGACGGCAACTTATTAAACGCCACCATTGCCGCTGATGGACAATGGCGTTTTCCGTACAACAAACATGTACCGCAAAAATTTATTGACTGTATCACCACTTTTGAAGACAAACGTTTTTTTAAACATCCCGGAGTTGACCCTGTTGCCATTGGCAGGGCTGTTATCAAAAATGTAAAAAACAAAGGCGTGGTGCAGGGTGGCAGTACCATCACCATGCAGGTCATCAGGCTTTCAAAAAAAAATGACAAAAGAAATATCTGGAATAAATTAAAAGAAAGCATTTTGGCTGTGCGGCTTGAATTATCTTATTCTAAAAAAAATATTCTTGCACT
Source organism: Chitinophagaceae bacterium (assembly GCA_031417255.1). Lineage (GTDB taxonomy): Bacteria > Bacteroidota > Bacteroidia > Chitinophagales > Chitinophagaceae > Ferruginibacter. The sequence goes on along the minus strand of JANOVD010000383.1, from coordinate 6,886 downwards.
GTATGCAAGCAACGCCCCTTTTGGCAGTAATATTGTGGGGCTTGATGCAGCCGCCTGGCGCTATTATGGCCGCAGTGCCGATAAATTAAGCTGGGGCGAAATGGCAGCCCTTGCTGTTTTACCCAATGCGCCGGCTCTTGTTCACCCCGGTAAAAACAGGGCTGTATTATTGAAAAAAAGAAATACACTGCTTGATAATTTATTGGCTGCCGGTAAAATTGATAAAACAAATGCAGAACTCGCCAAGCTGGAACCCCTGCCCGACGAACCTTTGCGGCTTCCTCAAAATGCATCACATCTTTTGCAACGGTTCATCAGGGATAATAAAACATGGAAACAGGAAACAAAAATTAAAACAACACTTGATGGTAATCTTCAGAAAAATGTAGGCCTTATCTTACAACAGCATCAATCTGTTTTAAAAGGCAATGGCATAAATAATGTTTGTGCACTGGTTCTTGATATAGAAACCGGAAATACCCTGGCTTATGTTGGCAATATAAAAGATGCCAACAACATAGAGATGGAAGCTGATGTAGATGTGATAGCAGCGCCACGCAGCCCCGGCAGTGCATTAAAACCGATATTATATGCAGCTATGTTAAGCGATGGATTGATCTTACCCAATTCGATCATTGCAGATATACCAACACAAATTGGAAGTTACTCGCCTAAAAATTTTGATCTGAATTATGATGGCGCCGTGCCAGCCGGCAGGGCTTTATCCCGAAGTTTGAATGTGCCTGCAGTAAAAATGTTGCAGCAATATAAATACCAGCGCTTTTATGAAACATTACAGCAATGCGGCATAACAACACTAAACAACAGTGCAGATTTTTATGGACTTAGTTTGATACTCGGTGGCTGCGAAGTAACCATGTGGGACCTTACAGGTGTATATGCGTCCCTGGCACGTACATTAAATCATCAAACAAAAAATCATGGTAAATTAAATAATGAAGATTTTCATGTTCCGAATTATGTTGCCGGTAAAAAAACATTAGATATTCGAAATTCAAAATTCAACATTCCTTTAGATGCTACTTCCATCTGGTTCGCCTTTAATGCCATGCAGGATGTAATGCGGCCCGGCGAAGAAGGCCTGTGGCAACAGTTTTCATCCTCCCAAAAAATTGCATGGAAAACCGGTACCAGCTTTGGTTTTAGAGATGGATGGGCAATTGGGTTAACACCAAAAAATGTAGTGGCGGTTTGGGTTGGCAATACCGATGGTGAGGGCCGGCCGGGATTAATTGGTGTACATACAGCAGCTCCAATCCTCTTTGATATTTTTCGTTTGCTGCCAAACAATAAATGGTTCGAAAAACCAAAATACAATTTTTCTTATGTACCCGTATGCATGCAAAGCGGTTACCGGGCAAATATTGATTGCCCAAATGTGGACACATTATTTATGCCGCCAAACGCAACCAAAGTTTCACTTTGTGCTTACCATAAATTAATTCATCTTGATGCAACAGGAAATTTCAGAGTAACAGAAGAATGCGAAACGCCGGCAAATATGCAGCACAAAAGCTGGTTCATCTTATCGCCGGCCATGGAATTTTATTACAGGCAACGCAATATAGATTATATACCCCTGCCACCTTTTAAAACAGGCTGCGTATTTGCCGAAACCGGTAAACTTATAGAAATTATTTATCCGCAACCTGATGCAAAAATTTATGTGCCGCTGGAGATAAATGGCGAAAGAGGTAAAACAGTTTTCACCGCTGCTCACCGACGGGCAGGCGCAAAAATTTTCTGGAGTATTGATGATGAATTTGTTGGTACCACACAGAATTTTCACCAGATAGGTTTAAATCCATCGCCGGGAAAACACATCATTACATTGGTTGATGAAAATGGAGTAAGTGTGAGCAGGCAGTTTGAGATACTGGAAAAAGAGAATCGCTGACTTGCCTGCCGGTAGGCAGGTTTATACTGATTAAAAATGATTTCGCAGATTTTACTCTGCAATAGTAACTTCAATCCTGATTATTAAATTTCTTCTTACTTTTAAATATATTATTCAATTAAAAAAATATTATTATGCCAATACGTATGGAGGATGATCCAAATGATCAACAGGAATTTGACGACAGTAATACCTCGGGAGGCAGATCAACAGGCGGCGGTGGTGGATTGCTGGCTTTCTTACCCCTCATCCTCTCTTTATTTAAAGGTGGTGGCGGTGGTAAAAAAATAATCTTATTGCTAATTGCTGCAGGTGCTGCTTATTTTTTCTTTTTTAGAAGTGGCTCCGGTGGAGGAACAGACGTTATAAAAAATCTTTTTTCTCAAAGCGGGTATAGTTTTAGTCCCGAGCAGTTTAAAAAAGCAAATGTTTACGAAGGGTTGGCAGATGACAATACAAAAAACCCTTTGCCTGAAAGTGTTTCACTTTTAAAATTTGCTCCCGACAGGCAAAACCAGGGTCGCCAGGGAAGTTGTGTTGCCTGGAGTTGTACCTATGCAGCCCGTAGCATTGTTGAAGCTGCATCAACCGGGCAAAGCGGCAACAATACAGCATACAGCCCGGCTTATGTTTATAACCAGATAGGTTTGGAAGGTTGCCAGGGTGCATACATTCAAAACGCTATGGAATTAATGACCAACAAAGGTGTGGTTGCTTACAATGATTTTCCTTATTCTGATCAGGATTGCAGCAGGCAACCAAACCCGGCACTCAACAATAAAGCTGCACAAAATAAAATGCATGGCTTTACCAGGTTAACCGATGGTGAAAGTACACAGGGCATCAATGTTCGTGCAGTAAAGGAACACCTGGCAAAAGATGCACCGGTGGTAATTGGCATGATGGTTGGCGGCAGCTTTATGCAAAGTATGATGGGTAAAGAAATGTGGGCGCCAACCAATGAAGACCGCAACCAGAACGGTTTTGGCGGGCATGCCATGTGTGTGATAGGATATGATGACCGCAAAGAGGCTTTTCAAATTATGAACAGTTGGGGGCCCGAGTGGGGAGTTAAAGGTGTTGGATGGGTTCGCTATGCTGATTTTAAAGAATTTGTACGGGAAGCCTATGGCATTGATCCCATGCCAAAACGTGGCGCTGCAGTAAATGTACATTTTGAAGCAGCCATCGGCCTGGTAAAAACTGATGATAAGCAATACATTCCTTTAAAATTAAAAGCGGGTAATATTTTTGAAACAGTTGGTACGGTTGCGCCGGGTACAAAATTTAAAATGGAAATAAAAAATTCAACCGAATGTTACATTTATATTTTTGGGCAGGAAACTGATGGCAGCAGTTATACTTTGTTTCCCTATCCCAATAAAGAAGATGCAACCAAAACTTCTTTCTCACCTTTTTGTGGCATTACCGGTTACCGTTTATTCCCAAAAGGAAAAAATTTAGTTCCGGATAATGTAGGTAACAAAGATGTATTTGCCATTGTTGTAACAAAGCAGGCACTCGACTGGTATGCTGTTAATAATGCCATTACAAAAAGTTCACAGACCGGTTATGCTGCAAAAGTTGCGGGAGCATTACAGCAAAATGCTGTTTCTGGTATACGGTTTGCAACTGGTAGTGGAGGCACCATAAATTTCAGGGCAGACAATACTGCTCAGAATGCTGTACTTTGTGTGGTAGAAGTAAATAAATAAACACCGGTTTTTATGAAAAAAATATTTGTAATTGTTTTTTGTCTGATCACCAGCATCAGTAATGCGCAAACAGAAGTAAAAAAATTATATGATCCTGCAGCCAATGCAAAAAAAGATATTAAAGCTGCTGTTAAAAAAGCAAAAGCCGAAAATAAATATGTGCTGATACAATGCGGCGGCAACTGGTGTACCTGGTGCATTGAGTTTGAGCGGTTTTGCAAGTCGGATCCTAAAATAGATTCAGTAATGAAGGCCAGTTTTGTATGGTATCACTTAAACACCAGTAAAGAAAATAAAAACGATAAGACATTTGCAAAATACGGCTATCCCCAGCGATTTGGTTTCCCGGTTTTTCTTGTGTTAAATCAAAAGGGTAAACTCATTCATACACAAAACAGTGTTTACTTTGAAGATGGTAAAAAAAGTTATGACAAAAACAAAGTAAAAGAATTCCTTGAGATATGGAGCCCCAAAGCACTGGATCCTAAAAATTATGTAACGCAATAACGGAAAATTGAATATTGAGCATTGATTATTGATAATTTTTATCGTAAGGTTCAATATTCAATGTTCAATGTTCAATAAACAATTTTCAATGTCAAATGCCAGTCAGTTTCTTAAGCTTATAAAGCATCCAATCAAATTCCGGCTGTTCCTGCTTTCTAAATTACCCAGCGCTTTTTTTTCGGGTGTAAGGGTTATGTATGCCGATGAAAAAAAATGTACGGTAAAAGTTCCTTACAAGTGGTTTACACAAAACCCGTTTAAGAGCACCTATTTTGCCTGCCTGAGCATGGCTGCCGAAATGAGTACCGGCGTTTTGGCCCTGGCACATATTTACAAACGGGAGCCCGCTGTTAGCATGTTGGTTTTAAAAGTAGAAGGCAATTTTATTAAAAAAGCAACCGGCATCACTGTATTTAACTGCGAAGAAGGTTTAACAATAAAACAAACAATTGAAGATGCTATTTTCAGTAACGAAGGAAAAATTATTACTGCAAAATCATACGGCAGAAATGCAGCAGGCGAAATTGTAGCTGAATTTGCCATTACCTGGAGCTTTAAGGTTAAATCTAATATAACCTGATATAGGCATACTATCCCTGTATTTATGTAAATTGCACATCCAAGTTCATATCATTGTTGCCGTACAAGAGTGCGACGCCAATGAAGCTGAATAGAAAAACAATGCTTGGCTCAAAAAAATTAAAAACATAATCTCCTCCATTTCTCTTCCCCTCGGGGGAAGTATAGGATGGGGCCCTTTATTATGGCAAAAGACTTACGCAAACAAGAAGCTTTAGACTATCATTCAAAAGGCCGGCCGGGTAAAATAGAAGTAGTACCAACCAAGGAAGCCAAAACACAAAGAGACCTTTCGCTTGCATACTCACCCGGTGTTGCAGAGCCCTGTTTGGAAATTGCAGCCAACCCCGAAGATGTTTATAAATAAACGGCCAAGGGAAACCTGGTTGGTGTTATCAGCAACGGTACCGCAGTATTAGGACTTGGTAATATTGGCCCCGAAGCAGGTAAACCGGTAATGGAAGGCAAGGGTGTGTTGTTTAAAATTTTTGCAGATATTGATGTGTTTGATATTGAGATAAACGAAACCGATCCTGAAAAATTTGTGCAGATCGTGCAGTCGCTGGAGCCAACATTTGGTGGCATTAATTTAGAAGATATAAAAGCACCTGAATGTTTTTATATTGAACAGGAATTAAAAAAGCGTTGCAAAATTCCCATCATGCACGATGACCAGCACGGCACAGCCATCATCAGCGCTGCTGCTTTGCTGAATGCATTGATCATCCAGAAAAAGAAAATTGAAAAAGTAAAATTTGTAGTGAGTGGTGCCGGTGCTGCAGCCATGGCCTGTATGCACTTGTATGAATCGTTAGGCGCCAAGCACAGTAATTTTATAGTGTTTGACCGAAAAGGAATTTTGTACAAAGGAAGAGGGGATGTGGAAGAACAGAAACTGAAATTTTGTGTTGATGCCAAATACAAAGATTACGATCTGGCCAAAGCTTTAAAAAATGCCGATGTATTTATTGGATTAAGTTCCGGCAACATTGTATCGGCCGAAATGGTGAAAAGTATGGCGAATAAACCCATTGTTTTTGCCATGGCCAATCCCGATTCGGAGATCAATTATGATGTGGCTGTTGCTGCACGTAAAGATATCATCATGGCTACCGGCCGAAGTGATTATCCAAACCAGGTTAATAATGTTTTGGGGTTCCCCTATATTTTTCGTGGCGCACTGGATGTAAGGGCAACTGCTATTAACGAAGCTATGAAACTGGCAGCAGTAAAGGCTTTAGCCGAGCTGGCAAAAGCGCCTGTACCGGATATTGTTAATCTTGCCTACAACGAAAAAACGATCATTTTCGGGCCAACTTATATTATTCCAAAACCATTAGACCCCCGTTTATTATCAACTGTGGCCCCGGCTGTTGCCAAAGCAGCCATGGAAAGCGGTGTTGCCAAATATCCCATTACCGATTGGGAAGGATATGTTGAAAATTTAAACAACCGCTTGGGACTGGATAACCAGTTAAGCCGTGTTATCGGTTCCAAAGCACGTAAAGATCCCAAGCGTATTGTTTTTGCCGATGCCGAAAATATAAAAATATTGAAAGTGGCGCAACTGGTAATGGAGGAAAATGTTGCCTATCCTATTTTGTTAGGTAAGGAAGACAGGATAAGAAAGATAGCCGATGAAAACGGAATTGACCTGGAGGGTATGCCGATCATGAATCCAAAGGATGATAAACATGAGGATTTGAGAAAGCAGTATGGCGACCAGTTTTTTAATAAAAGGCAGCGCAAGGGCGTAAATAAATACGAAAGTTATAAGGCTATGAAAGACCGCAACCATTTTGGTTGTATGCTAATTGAAAACGAAGAAGCCGATGGTATGATAAGCGGGCTGAGCCGGAGTTACCCGGATACCATTCGCCCGGCGCTTCAAATAATTGGTACCGAAGAAGGGGTTTCAAAAATTGCAGGCATGTATATCATGTTTACCAAACGTGGCCCGTTGTTTTTGGCAGATACAACAGTAAACTTTAACCCAACTGCAGAAGAACTTGCCGAGATCACTTTATTGGTTGCCAAAGAAGTAAAACTGTTTAACATCAAGCCGAGGATCGCCATGCTCTCCTACTCTAATTTTGGCAGCAGCGACGGAGAAGAAGCAAAGCTGGTACGCAGGGCAAGGGAACTGGTAAAAGCAAAAGAACCGGAC
>JANOVD010000382.1:0-3791 GCA_031417255.1 Chitinophagaceae bacterium | reverse complement strand
CCAACATTGGTAACAATCATGGGCACTTCAAAATGATAGGCTAATGGAGTAACACCGCTTTGCGTTGCATTTCGGTAAGGCTGTATCACTACATCAGCAGCACATAAATAATTTTTAACTTCAGTATCGGGAATAAATTCGGTATGTAAGATGAGGTTGTCTATAATGCCTAAGCGTTCAATTTGTTCGTCGTATGTTTTACGGTCATCGTAAAATTCTCCGGCAATTAACAATTGGCAATTGGTCCCGATATTAATCGGGAGCAATGTTGAGTCTTTTAGAATTTTCATTGAATCCAACAAAATATCTAAACCTTTGTACTTTCTTATAAAGCCAAAAAATAAAATAATCTTTTGCCCATTGCTTATTGCCAATTGCCTCCTTGCTTCTGCTTTAGAAATCTTTTCTCCAAAATTATCATACAAAGGATGCGGAACAAGGATGGCTTTATTTGTAGTGAACAGGCGAAGATCATGCAGCACTTTTTCACTCATGGTTATAAATGCATCAACCGGTTTTATAAAATAACGGGTAAAGGGTTTATCACCGATCCGTTTTTCATGCGGAATGATATTATCTGCAATGCAAATGATTTTTGTATGCTTATTTTTTTTGATGATGCGTAAGATGGTTCCCAGGCATGGCCCCATAAAGGGTATCCAGAATCTTACAATAACAATATCCGGTTTAAGTTTTTTAATTTCCCTGCCAACGCTGATCCAGTTTAACGGATTTACAGAATTGATCCTGGAATGAATATTCAGATCTTTTGGGGCCGGTTCATCGGTAAATTGTGATTTGCCCGGGAATAAAAACCCCGGGTATTGTAAAGAGAAAGAATAAATACAGGTTTGATGCCCTTCGTTTTGAAATTGCCTGGCCAGGCGTTCGTTAAATGTGGTAATACCACCGCCACGTAAGGGATGTGCCGGGCCGATGATGATTACATTCATAGACTATAATTGCTTTTATAAGCCTGTTTTTTCTTCAATCAAATAATTATTTCTTTCGGGAGAGTTTCGGGCAATCAGTTCGCCAATAAATCCACTGAGGAATAATTGCGAACCGATGATCATTACTAAAATGGCAACAAAGAAAAGCGGGCGTTGTGTAACACCGGTTTGATCGAAAAAGAATTTGGAAATGGTTAAGTACAATAATATAAGGAAACCTGCCAAAAAGAAAAGCGTACCCCATAAACCAAAAAAGTGCATGGGCCGTTTACCAAACTTGCCAACAAACATGATGGAACCCAGATCGAGAAAGCCATTTACAAAACGCTCCCAGCCAAATTTAGTGATGCCGTATTTTCTTGCACGATGTTCTACTACTTTTTCTCCGATCTTTTTAAAGCCTCCCCATTTGGCAAGGATGGGAATATAGCGGTGCATTTCGCCATAAATTTCTATACTCTTAACTACTTTTCTTTTGTAAGATTTTAACCCGCAGTTAAAATCATGCAGCTTTATTTTTGAACTTTTTCTGGCAGCGGCATTAAATAATTTGGAAGGAATATTTTTTGTGAAGGTATTGTCGTAGCGTTTTTTCTTCCAGCCGCTAACCATGTCAAACCCGTCTTCCACTATCATCCGGCGCAGTTCGGGAATTTCTTCCGGACTATCCTGCATATCAGCATCCATGGTAATTACCACTTCGCCCTGCGCTGCCTTAAAGCCTTCATTCAGTGCGGCGCTTTTACCATAATTGCGTTGAAATTTTATGCCTTTTATATTTGAATTACCAGCCCGCAGCTGTTCAATCACTTTCCAGGACTCATCGGTACTGCCATCGTCAATCATGATAATTTCATAACTGAAATTATTTTCCTGCATCACTTTTTCAATCCATGCCGAAAGCTCCGGTAAAGATTCATCTTCATTAAAAAGCGGTATTACAATTGATAAATCCATGATCATTATTTTCTTTTAATAAATAATAATGAGGTGGCAGCGGTAATTGCAGCACCAATCAGCAAATATCCAAATATAGCACCGGAAATAAGCATGGTAAGATAATATTCTTTTGCTTTTTCTATATTCTTCAACATTTCATCTGGAGTACTGTTTCCTTTTTTCAGCATTTCTTCTTTATATGCTCTCACCATATCTTCTTTAAACTCGGGATGCATTTTATTAAATACAAAAGTAAAAACAACCATCAGCAGTGTAATCATTATAAAACATTTAAATCCCTGTAAAAAAAAACCTGCAAATTTATTTGTGTTTTCTTCCGATTTCGAAAATTCATAAATCGTCCAGATGATACCGCCTGCATAAACAACATAGATCAGGTATTGCAGCGGGCTGTTGAATGGCTGGCCCGAGTAAAAAAACAATAAGGAAAGGCCGATCATTATTATGCCCGTGATGAATCCTTTTTTTGTGGCATTTAAATTTTTATACATGGTTTTAATTCAGTTGAACAGTGGATTTATTGATGATGCCAACAACTTTCCCTTTTAATTTTTTGCCAATAAAAGCCGAGTTTTTCGATTTGGAATGTATCATCGTTTCTTCAAAAACAAATTCAGTATTGGGTGTAAACAATGTAAGTGATGCCACTTCGCCTTCTTTTATTTCTGGAATTGGCAGTCCAAAAATATTCCGCACATTAGCCGTTTGCATCTGCACAAAATCTTCGGCAGGTAAACCACATTCGGTTAAAACCGCAAACATGGTTTCCAGGCCAATCATGCCGGGTTTTGCGTATTCAAACTCGCAGGTTTTATTATCCCAATGCTGCGGCAGGTGATGCGATGCAATGCAGTCAATGGTTCCATCAAGCAGCGCTTTTCTTACCGCCATCATATCTGCCCGGCTTCTTACCGGCGGATTTAATTTCAGGTTGGTATCATAACCCTGCAGGTCTTCATCACAAAAATAAACCTGGTAGGGAGTTATTGAACAGCTTACAGCTATGCCGCCTTCTTTGGCTCTTTTAATATATTCCAGGCTTTTTGGCGATGAAATACCGGTAAAATGCAACTTACTTCCGGCATAGCGGGCCAGTTTAATATCACGGGCAACCATCAGTTCCTCAGCCATGGTTGGTTTGCCGGGTAGCCCCATTTGGGTTGATATGATGCCTTCATTCATCAGGCCGTTTGATCCTATGCCGGTATCATCGGGAACCTGTATTACAGTGCCGTTAAAGCTTTTTACATATTGCAGGGCCTTTAAAACAAACCCGGAATTTTGTATGGGATTGATACCATCGCTGAAAGCCAAAGCGCCTGATTGCTGCATATCATACATTTCGGCAAGTTCTTTTCCTTCGGCCTTTTTTGAAACTGCGCCAATGGGATGAATATTTACACTGGCTTGCTTTGCTTTTTGAACAATATATTCAACCTGCGATTTATTATCAACAACGGGATTGCTGTTGGGTATCAGCATCACCTCGGTAAAACCGCCTGCGGCTGCGGCTTTTACACCCGAATCTATATTTTCCTTTTGTTCAAAACCGGGGTCTCCAAAATCGGCAAACATATCCATCCAGCCAATGCTTACGTACAAACCATTTTGTGTAATTGTTTGATCGGCTTTTTCAGTAACAGCATCGCTGATTGTTGTAATTTTTCCGTCGGTTATTAAAATATCTTTTATTTGTCCGTTAAAAGGAGAGGAGGGAGCAATTATTGTAGCCTGCTTGATTAATATCTTCATTATTTGTAAAAGATTGAGCAAATATCATAAAAAAAAGTCAGGTTATGAAACCTAACTTTTTTTGTCGGGATGACAAGATTCGAACTTGCGACCCCACGCCCCCCAGACGTGTGCGCTACCGGGCTG
>JANOVD010000381.1:0-9468 GCA_031417255.1 Chitinophagaceae bacterium | reverse complement strand
GTTAAAAGCGAAGTGGATGATTGTGTGAAATTTGCTGAAGAAAGCCCATGGCCGGATGATAATGAGCTGCTGAAAGATGTATATGTTCAGGAAGATTATCCTTTTATAGTTGACTAAATAATTTTTTAATTCATAATTCTTAATTTTTAATTCTTAATTAATTTAAATGGCAGATAAGCAAGTAAAAGCAGAACAAGCAGCAGCAGTGGATGTTGTAGAAAGGGCAAAAGGATTTTGGGCAGCATACAGTAAAAAGATAATCATCGCAGGTTCGATAGTAATTGTGTTACTGGGTGGATACCTGGGTTACAAATATTTTTACAAAATACCTAATGAAATAAAGGCCAACGACCTCATTTTTCCGGCCGAAAAATTATTTGGTGTAATGGCAGGTTCATCATCTTTTAACAAAGACACGGTGGGTATTGTATTAAACGGCGATAAAAAAACCGGAATTACCGGTTTACTGAAAATAGCCAGCAGTTACAGCGGCACAAAATCGGGCAACAGGGCCGAGTTTATGATTGGCGCATGCTACCTGCATTTAAAGCAGTTTGATAAAGCCATTAAACATTTAAAAGAATTTGACGGCAACGGTGCAAGCCAGATACAGAGTAAGGCATACATGATGCTGGGCCATGCATACGCCGAGCAGAAAAAAACCGATGATGCTTTGGATTATTACAAAAAAGCTGCTGCAGCACTCAATGATGAAGATGCTACTCAAAAAGTTGTTACTTTATTCAATGCTGCTACCTATGCCGATTTTTTGGGTAAGACCAAAGAAGCCATCGAAATTCTGCAGGACATTAAAAACAATCATATGGCCGGTATGCTTAAAAAAGACCCTAATAATTTCCAGGAGCCACCGCCACCAATTGTAGTTGATGATGTTGATAAATTTCTTGCAAAATTGGGCGTTACTCAATAGCAAACAGGCAATTGGCAATAAGCAATTTGGGATCGGAAACTTACTGACGACTCACAACTCACTATATGTCAACAAACACAACAGACTTATTAAATACAACAGGCATTCAGCTACCGGCGGATGCCTGTGTTGTAATTGTACGCACCGAATGGAATTCGGCAACAGTAAATAAACTGGAAGAAGGCTGCAAAAAAGTACTGGTTGATTATAAAGTGCAGCACATGAGTATTACAGTACCAGGCGCATTTGAAATTCCGTTTGCTATAAAAAGTTACTGGGATTTTCATAAATATAAAGATGATAAACCCTGTGTGTTTATAGCGCTGGGTTGTATTTTAAGAGGAGATACGCCACATTTTGATTATGTGTGTAAAGCCGTAACCGAAGGCATTGTACATTTAAATGTAACATTACCGGTACCCACAATTTATGGGATACTTACAGTAGATAACCACCAACAGATAGAGGATAGGCTGGGTGGTAAACATGGCCACAAAGGGAAGGAAGCTGCTGTTACTGCACTTAAAATGATCGCTTTAATCAACTCTTTTAAATAAATACTGCATGAAGTATGTTTTGGTTTTAATGTTGTTGGTATCTTTTACGGCCTGTAACAATGCATCCAAAACCGAAGAAGCTGTTGTACATGATTCGGCTGCAAACCATGTACAACCGGATTCCTCATCAAAATTTATTCATACTTTCAGCGATACTGCATTAGAAAATAAAATTACAACTGCATTATTACAACTGCCTTTTGTAATTAAGAGTGATCGTTACATCGATTCTTTCAGCAATCATAAACACGGTATTGCTTTTATACTTGATGACCCGGACCCAAATGAACCCGACGTTTCGGTACAGGCCGGTTATAACGGCGCTGAGCGGTTTGAAACCTATTACCGGTTTTTTATAAATCCAAAAACAATGGAAATAAAAGTGTACGACGCTGTAGCAGATAAAAAATTAACTTTAAAAGAATATTTAAAGACTCAGCAATAATTTATGAAGGTTCAACTTTTTATACCCTGCTTTGTTGACCAGCTTTATCCGCAAACCGCTTTTAACATGGTTAAAGTGCTGGAGAAAGCCTGTTGCGAAGTAATATACAATACCAATCAAACCTGTTGCGGCCAGCCGGCCTTTAATGCCGGTTTTTGGGATGAGTCGAGAGCTGTTTGCAACAAATTCATCAAAGATTTTGAAAGGGCCGATTATATTGTAGCCCCCAGTGCAAGCTGTGTTGGTTTTGTACGTAATTATTACAGCAAGATATTTGAAAACTCATCGCAACTTAACCTTGTTAAAGATCTGGGCAAACGCATTTTTGAGTTTTCTGAATTTTTAACTGATGTGCTGAAGATAGAAAATTTTGGCGCCGAACTGAATGGCAAAGCCACCTACCACGATAGCTGTGCTGCATTGCGGGAATGTAAAATAAAAACCGGCCCCCGTAAATTATTAAGCCATGTAAAAGGGCTGGAGCTGGTAGAGATGAATGATGTGGAAACCTGCTGCGGCTTTGGCGGAACCTTTGCTGTAAAATTTGATGCCATATCAACCGGTATGGCCGATCAAAAAATTACCAATGCGCTTGAAACAGGCGCTGAATATATCATCTCTACAGATTTAAGCTGCCTGATGCAGCTTGATGGCTTCATCAAAAACAAGAACCATTCATTAAAGACCATGCATCTTGCCGATGTATTGGCGAATGGGTGGGAGTAATTTATACAATCCAAAAAGATAGTTTCAACTTATATTTTACTTCTTCGCAGCAACAGCTCTAATGGAGACCTTGCTAAGAAAAAATGCAAAAAATATTTTAAAACCATGAATATGATAAAAGATCAAAAAATACTAGACATGACTCCGCTGGGTATGAAATTTACTGTGCTAAAAAATGGTGCCGAAACAAATGGGCAGTCATTAGATTTACACTGGGAATTATTGCCTGGATGCAACATGAAAGACCCGCTGGTTCATACACATCCAAACGCTGTTGAAACGTATGAAATACTGGAAGGTGAAATGGAGTTCTTTGTAAAGGATAAGTGGTTATTGGCAAAAAAAGGCGACAAACTTACTGTTCCAAAAGGGGTGGCACATACATTCAGAAATCCAACAAATGAAATTGTATTGGTTTATAACACACACCAGCCATCCTTGAATATGGAAGCCTATTTTGAGGATGTTGTTAAGGTTTTAAATAAAGTAACCGAAAACAGAACTAAAACATTTAAGATGAACCTGAATGCAAAGTTATACCTCTGTGCTTTGATGAGTAATTACAGAAATGAGATTATAGCAGTTAAACCACCGGATTTTGTTGTCAGGCTCCTTGGCCTTATCGGCAAGCTGATTGGCATTAAGTACTAATACAATTTATTTTAAAATAAATCTTTAAAATAACAGGCGCTTCACCGTTCAATCCGCACTGGCGCAGATATGCAGCGCAGTAAATGAGCGATAGCGTATCTGTGCCAATAATAGACTTCCAAAAAAAATGTACACACTCTTGCTGTATATTTGAAGCAAGGAACTTGTTAGGTATTATATATTCATAGCCTTTGATTCTTTGAGTAAGCTATGGCACAAATACTCCAGCAGCACAAAAGCCATTCTCCATATCTGCGCCAGTAAGGGTTCATCACAAACAAAAACCATCCACTAAAGACCATGCATCTTGCCGATGTATTGGCAAATGGGTGGGAGTAAAAGATTACATTTACTGTTATGAGATTCGCCCTGTTATTTACCCTTATTTTTTAAAGCATATTATCATTGCATGCTCAGGATAATTCTTTCATAGTAGGCTTCTGGAAAATATTTTCAATTTCTGATGTTGATCTGTATGTCAACCTGGAAACAGATTCAATTTCTTTATCGGGGAGTTGGCTAATATGTATTATGATAATGCAAAACAAAAGAGTAAGATTTATGAGGTTAAAATTATTTTTGGAAGTACACAGTATCATTTTGAGAAAAACGGTAGTTTCAAACAAACAATTGATACCATGACCCTGTTTACAGGTAAGTATAAAATTGATTTAGCCAGCGGAAAACTGGAATTAACCACAAAGAATTCTCGTGGGGAAGATGTAAATGAAAGTGGGGATTATGATTTTATAGATAATTGCCTTATATTTTCTATTTTACTTGATGATACAAAACTTCATTTAGTACTGCGTAAAATTGTACAATAAGCAGACTTGCTTCCAATCTAAAAAAATGTTTTAACCGTATATATATCCAAACTTTAACCTTGAAACAGATCATCACCGGCATTGCCCTGTTATTTCTATTTGCATCCTGCAAAAATGAAGATAAAGCCATTGTATCAGCAACTTTTATCGACAGTCTCATTAGCAACTATTCCGATTCAGCCATTAAAACTTCTGTAGAAACTGACCTGCAATTCTGGAAAGGAAGAATAGACCCTTCAAACCCCGGTTTTGTTAGTGAACTGCGGTATGCAGCGGCCTTTGTACGGCGTTTTCATTTAAATGGAGATATCAATGACTTGATTACTGCAGACAGTATTTTATACGCCACAGACAAATTGTACAATCACAAAGAAACCGGCCCAAATATGGCATTGGTACGCAACAGTATTTTACAGCACCGGTTTAAAGATGCTGATTCGCTGTTGCAGCATGCAAAAAATACCGGAATAAAAAAATATGAATCTGTTTCTGCATCTTTTGATGTAGCATTTGAACTGGGCTATTATCAACTGGCAGAAGTCCTTTTAAAAAATATTGCAGACTACAAAGACTACGGTTATAATTTCAGGCTTGCAAAACTGGCACATTATAAAGGCGAGGTAGATACAGCCATTACAGCTATGCACCGGGCAGCAGAAATTGCCGCTACAAATATTTCATTAAAACAGGCAGCTTTATCAAACGAAGCCGATTTGCATTTACACAATGGTAACCTGCAACAGGCAAACGACCTCTATGTTCAATCCATCCGCTTAAGTGCCACTGATCTGCATTCCATCATGGGCCTTGGCTGGATAGCATTGGTACATGATAAAAATGATTCGCTGGCCGAAAAAATATTCAATTTTATTCATTCTAAAACAAAAGCGCCGGATATCATCTTCAAATTTACGCAGCTTGCAGAAGCAAGGAAAGATACTTTTATGCAAATAAAATACGCAAACGAATTTGTGTATATAGTAACATCGCCTGTGTATGGGAACATGTACAACAAATATATTCTTGAATTGTACACCGGCATTTTACATAATCCTGCGAAAGCAGAAGCAATCGCCAAAAGAGAATTGCTGAACCGAACAACGCCACAAACCTATGCCTGGTATGTTTGGGCATTATACAACAATAACAAAACAGCAGAAGCTGAAAAGGTTTACCAGCAGCATGTTAGCGGCAAACCATTGGAAGGGCTTGAACTGTACTGGATGGGCAAATACATGCAGGCACAAAACAAAGGTTACAATGCCAACCAGTTTTTTAAAGCGACTTATAAAAACCGTTACGATATAAGCCCTGCGATGGTCAGGGATTTGGAGAATGAATTGGAATAATTATGACTTAGTAACGTATAAAAAGTTGTTGGCCAGCTACTCTTCGCAGCAACGTTTTCGATAGGGACCGTTGCGTAAACCGATCTAATGAAAACGCAACGTCCTCAATCAGCACAAAAAACCTGGGGAGAGACGTTGCTAATAAAAAAGATCAATGATCAAGGAAGGCCGTATTTATGTCTTTTGTCACTCAATGTTTTTTATCAATCCAGTTTTATTTTAAGTAAGTCAAACATTTTATCGTCTTGTAGTTTTCTTTACGTTTCAATTAATCGTCTGAATTGTCTGTCCAGTAGTTAAACAAGTCCTAACCGACCGGTAAATCTCAATTGCACTAAGAAGTCATTTAAAAAAACAACCTTTCCACTGTCCAATACCCCGCCATAATGGTAATTAATATAGATAAAGGAATTACAATGGCCTTACGGTAATACGGTTTGTTGCCAAACCATTTTCCAAATAAAAAGAAAGCAGCCAGGATAACTGCAAGCTGCCCCAGCTCAACCCCAACATTAAACATGATGAGTGAAGTGAGGTAGGAGTTTTGTGGCAATCCCAGTTCTCCCAATGCATTGGCAAAGCCCATACCATGTACCAGGCCAAATAAAAACACAATACCAATCCTCGATTTTTTTAAGCGTGGAGAAAAAATATTTTCAAGCGCCACATACATGATAGACAAAGCAATGATGGGCTCTACAATGGCAGGTGAGGGAGTGATAACTTTAAACATTGCTAATCCCAAAGTAATTGAATGAGCAACAGTAAATGCAGTAGCCTGCCAAAGCACCGGTTTTAATTTGGGGCTTAATAAAAACAGGCTCAGCACAAAAAGAATATGATCGAACCCAAGCGGCAGAATATGTGTAAAGCCCAACTGAAGATATAAGATTGCAGCATCTGTTTTACTCATCATTTCCAGTTCGCCAACAACATCATGTGCCAATAATGGCTGGCCGATCAGGAAAAACACTATCAATAACCCAAAAGATTTCAATTGTAGCAGCCGGTTATTTGTATGAAGAATATTCATGTTGTTAGTATAAAAAGAGTTTTAAATTTTTAGTTTATCACTTTGAACTTTTAAGGTGTCAAGGCTGAGCTTGTCGAAGACGGTGCAATTCAACAAGGACATTGCTTCAACTGAACCCGGCTTCGACAAGCTCAAGCCTTACAGCTTTTTATTTCGTAAGATCCGTTACTAAAATTAAAAGCTTCTTTTTCATTTAAAAAAACACTGCCAGCTTCAGCCTTGCAAAAAAAGGTGTACCGGGTGTATAATGTAATTCTGTAACAGGAGCAGGTTCATTCATCAATCTCGACTCGGTTGCAAACTGTGCTTCGTTCCATTTAATGTTGAAGATATTCTCAAAAGCCAGTCCAATTTCATACTTAGGCCTGGTGTAGTTAACAGCAGCATCTAATAAAAAATATCCTTTGGCAACAACAGAGTTATCTTCATTTGCCGGGCGGTTCTTTATATACCGGTAATTAATGCCGCCATTAAAACCTTTTTCAGCCTTATAATAAATACCACCAACACTGGTAAGGGTTGGCGCCAGCGGAATATAGTCGGCACCTTTTGGTTCGCCAACTGTGCTGGGTTTTGTAAAATTAAAATTGGCATTGGCAAAAATGTTCTTTGTAAACTGATAGCGTGTGGTAATATCAATGCCCTGCCTTTTGCTTCTGCCGCTTGGCTCCACCACACCGGCATCCCCTACATAAACAAATTCCTGGTCAAGATATAAATACCATGCTGCAATATTGATCAATACGTTTTCTGATGGTTTTAATATCACACCAAGATCTGTTCCATAAGCCGCAGGTAAAATTTCTTTGCCATCATTGGCAACAACCACCCTTGCATCGTTGCTGTGAAAACCCTTGCCGGCTTTTGCAAATAACTGTACCTGTTTATTTACCGAGTATTGAATATTCAACTTAGGGCTTACAATTGCTTTTTGTTGTGAAGGTTGCCGGGCGGCATTTAATTTATCCAGGTAGCTGAAATTAAAATAGTCCAAACGCACCCCAGCATCGAACAACCATTTACCTGTATTCAATTGTTGCTGCATAAATACATGCAGGTTGATTTCTTTAATATCACCCAGTTTAATATCACTTAAAAATTTACGGCTTACCACATTTGATAACCTGCTGTCTTTTGTTGCATCATGCCGCATACCTGCACCATAAGTTGAATGCAGCATTTTGTTTCCGAAAAAATATTTATGTTTCAGTTTGGTTGCATAACCAAAAATATTGCGGCTTTCGGTTTGCTGTATCTCATCGCCGTTTACCGGGTCGTTTAAAAAGAAAGTAAAGTTTGAGTACAGGTTAAATTTGTAGCGGCTGTAAAATGCCTGGTTCTCCAAAGTGGTGCCGTTTTTAAACTGGTGTGAAATGACCAGGTTGGCATTATGCCTTTCGGTATTACCGCCTTCGGTTGGGTCAATACTTCCATAGCGGCTGATCATGCCGGTTTCAACAGCCCTGTCGGGTATCTGACCACTTGCATTCCATTTACTGGTAAAAGTTGAAAGAGAAGCGGTAAGCTTTGTATTTTCGGTAATGGAAAGATTATATTTTCCAAAAACATTAATGCGCTTGAAAACCTGTTTGGCAATGGTAGGGCCATCGGTATAATTAAAATCGGCGGCAATATAAGCGCTTTGCCTATCCTTGTTTTTCTTAAACAGGTCAACCATTGCTAAGGTGCGGAAGGAATTGAATCTTCCGGCTTCAACCTGTACACGGCTGTTTGCAATATTTTTAAAACTGGCAAATGATACATAACCGGCGGTATTAAAATCGCCATGCTGTGCATAATAGGGCCCGGCACCAAAATCAATATTGTTGATAGTTTCAGGTATGATAAAATGAGCATCTGCATATCCCTGTCCGTGTGCATGGCTTACCATATTAACCGGCATACCATCAAAAGATACTTTTACATCGGTACCATGATCTACATCAAAACCACGCAAAAAAATCTGCTCGGCCTTGCCGCCACCGGCATGTTGTGCAATAAATAAGCCGGGCACCAGTCTTAAAAGTTCCTGTGTATTTTTAACCGGTTTAAGATCAAGGTCAATTTTACTGATGGTGCTGAATTTAGTGGCGGCATTGCTTTCCAAAACAATATCTTTTAAATTGATAACATCGGGTTGCAGGGCAATAGTATTTATTTCTTTACCGGTAAGATCAAAAATTGAAGCCTTATAGCCAATGAAAGAAACTGCCACCCGGCCGCCGGTTTTTAAAACAAAGTTGCCATTTTCGTCAGTTGATGTATTAACCAGTGGCGAGTTGGTATCTGATATCAATACTGCTTCCAATGGTTGCCTGCTTAGAGCATCAACCACTTTTCCTTTAAAGGTGGTTTGTGCCTGGCAAAAAGAACCGGATAAAATAAGTACACATATCATGATGTACCTGAATTTATGTTGCATGATAATAATTTAAAGCTTGATCAATTAAATAAGTTGTAATAAAAGCTATCGGCATTTATTGGCTTATTAAAGCAAATAAATGTTTAGCAACCCTTATTACGGATAAGGAAGGAATTGATCAGGCACGGGGAGGTGGATAATCACCTGACAGGTAATTAATTTGCAGGTTGACTGTGGAAAGAAAATGATAGGTTCTGATTACAGGTAGAGCCTGTAGAGATTGCTTTTGTTGTAAACTGATATGATCGTTTGCTGAATTTTCTTTTTTTGAAGCAGGTAATTCTTTTGCAGGCTGATTTTCTCTTGCGTTATTCACTATTTCTTTGTGTACATGCATTTTTCCGTTTTCGTAATGTACGGTAGCCATATGCTGGCTGTAATAAAAAATATGGTCAACTGCATCGGAAACATAGGGTGCAACCGGTTTTAAAATAACCATAGCATAGGAAAACAGCAGGAAATATAGAGCAGCTTTTTTCATGTTATGTATGATGCAGTTAAAAAATATTGTTTAGTAATGATTAAAA
>JANOVD010000380.1:0-6394 GCA_031417255.1 Chitinophagaceae bacterium | reverse complement strand
TAATTTCCAGCGTGGTTGATTTACCGGCACCGTTGGGGCCAAGCAATCCAAAAATTTCGCCTTCATATACATCAAATGAAATACCTTTTACAGCTTTGAATGTGCCGTAGTTTTTAACAAGATCTTTAACAGTGATTATTGTTTTCATACTTTTTTTTTCGGCCTCACCCTCCTTCTCCCTCTCCGAAAGAGAGGGAGCGGTACATTAAAAATATCCAAACGTTTTATCTTCCACATCAACACCAATTCTCTTATCATCAAGAATGCAAAGTCACATCAGTTTTGCATACCATAATTTCCGCTTTCATCTTCCAGTTCCCTCTCCTTGGAGAGGGGTTGGGGTGAGGCTATTAAATACCCTTCCAACTCCTCCATCATCAATTTACTGCCAATAAAAAACGGCGTACGTTGATGAAGCTCGGTAGGCTGCACATCCAATATTCTTATTTTGCCGTTTGTTGCCATCCCTCCTGCTTTTTCAACAATAAATGCAAACGGATTACATTCATACAGCAACCGTAATTTTCCTTTGGGTTTATCGGTTGTACCGGGATACATAAAAATACCGCCCTTTATTAAATTGCGGTGTACATCCGAAACCATACTGCCAATATATCGCTGTGTATATGGCCCGCCATTGGTTTTATCTTTTTTCTGGCAGGCAGTTATATATTGTTTCACCCCTTCTTCGTACTGAAAAAAGTTACCGTGATTTACAGAATACATTTTGCCTATCTCGGGGCATTTCATATCCGGATGACTTAAAGAATACTCGCCAATGGATGGATCCAATGTAAATCCATTTACGCCGCGGCGTGTTGCATATACAAACATGGTTGATGAACCATAGATCACATAACCGGCAGCAACCTGTTTATTGCCCTGCTGTAAAAAATCTTCTTTGGTTGCAGGTTTACCCAGCTCACTCACCCGGCGAAAAATGCTGAATATGGTTCCGATGGAAACATTTACATCAATATTGCTGCTGCCATCCAACGGATCAAAAAGACAAACATATTTACTCTTATTACTAACCGGATCGTCAAAAACAACAATATCATCCAGCTCTTCGCTGCCAATGCCGGCACAACTTATGCCGTGTTTCAATACGCCAACAAACTGGTTATTGGCATAAACATCCAGCTTTTTCACTTCTTCTCCCTGCACATTAATACTACCCTCATCGCCCAAAATATCAACCAATCCGGCTTTATTCACTTCCACATTAACCCTTTTGGCTGCCAGCCCCAAATCCCGTAACAGGCCCGACAACTCACCTGTGGCATTCGGAAAATTCCTCATTTGCTGAATGGTAAATTCGTCCAATGTCTGTATCCTGCGGTTGGTGTCCATAATTATTCAATTGATTGAGTCAATAATTAGATTATTGAATAAGATTAACGATTTTTGCAAGCAAATTAACAGGGCTAAATTAACCCAAATTAATCAATCAACCCACAACCAATGAAGGTTTTTAAGTTTGGAGGTGCAAGCATTAATACAGTAGAACGAATTAAAAATACGGCCACTATTATTGAATCTTTTAAAGGAGAAAAAATACTGATCATCATTTCGGCCATGGGCAAAACCACCAATGCGCTCGAAAAAGTAGTGGATGCATTTTTTAATGAAAGAAAAGAAGATGCTTTGCAGTTGTTTGAGCAGGTTAAAGAATCGCATTTAAATACACTGAAATATTTAATAACCGTAAACTGGCAACAGGCCGAAAACCAGTTAAAAGATTTTTTTACCGAAGTGGAATGGCTGCTGCATGATAAACCGGCGAGAGCGTACGATTATTATTACGACCAGATAGTTTGTTGCGGCGAATTACTAAGCACTTCATTGGTAAGTATTTATTTAAATGAAATCGGCATAAAAAATAAATGGGTTGATGTGAGGGATATTGTGCGTACAGATGATAACTTCAGAGATGCATTTATTGACTGGAATTTTACCAGTGAAAAAGTGAACACAGATATAGCGCCATTATTTAATGATGTTGATCTTGTTATTACGCAGGGTTTTATTGGCGCTACCGATGAAAATGAGAGCACTACTTTGGGAAGAGAAGGCAGTGATTTCAGTGCAGCTATTTTTGCCAATCTGCTGGATGCAGAAAGCCAAACCATCTGGAAGGATGTGGAAGGGGTTATGAATGCCGACCCGAAAGCGTTTCCCGACGCTGTGATCATGAAAGCATTAAGTTACCGGGAAGTGGTGGAGATGGCTTATTACGGTGCACAGGTAATACATCCCAAAACCATCAAGCCGCTTGAAAATAAAAATATCCCGCTGCATGTGCGTTGTTTTTTAAACCCCGGTTTACCCGGCACCATTATCAGCAACAAACCCGTTCATAACCTGCCACCGGTTATTGTTTTAAAAAAAAACCAGGTGTTGATGGAGTTAAGTTCGAAAGATTTTTCGTTTGTTGAGGAAAAACCGCTTGGGCAATTGCATGAAATGTTCGACAGCATTAAGATCCGTCCAAACCTTTCGCAGAACGGCGCCATAAGTTTATTATGTTGTTTAGATGATAAACCTGAGAAGATTGAAAAACTGGCATTGGCTGCTTCTGATATTTTTGATGTGCAGCTTGAAAAAGATCTTACCCTGCTAACCATACGCCATTACACCGAAGAAAAAATAGAGGAATTGACAAATGGGAAGATAATAGTGCTTGAACAAAAAACCACAGAAACCATCCAGGTTTTGATGCGCTAATTAATGATATAATCGCCTTTTTTATTTACCAGGATGACAGGCAACTGTTTTTTCTCTTCAAAATAATCAAAAACCGATTTAATGTTTAAGATGAATTTGTGAACAACCTGGTTGCCCTTTAAATTTTCAGTAAGATAATCCAGTGATTTGGGCTCATCATATTTAACCGGGAAGATATGAACCGGGATAAAATCCAGTCCGCCGGTTTTTGCCATAGAGGCAATTAAATAAATTTCTTCAATGGGCGAATCCAGTATGGCAATACAACCCGTTGAAACACAGTTGCCGTGAATATAAATATCACCGCCGGGTTTTTTTACATCACTCAAAATTTTATCTGATGCATTGGGGTAATTTAATCCCAACGACAGGTGATAGTTACTGGCCGGGTTAAATTCGTTGATGTAATAAAAGCCTTCAGGCACCTGGTTATCGCCCTCTGATCGTTTTGGCCCTATAGCACCGCTTTGCATACATATTTTGTATGATTTAAAAAGGGTAAAACTGTCTTCAGCTTTGTTTTTAACCCAAAGCTCCAGTAAACGGTCGAGTTTAAAAGAACGGATATAAACCGACTGCGGAGGCCAAACCAGGTTCTTATCTTCAAATTGTTTTTTTAGGGAATCCTTCAGGTTGTCAAAATCAACCGGGGCTTTTGTAAAAACATCTTGTTTTTGAACTGCAGATGGTTGTGCAAATACAGCCACTGTTGCAAAACTTGCAAAAAAAAGGATGAGGAAATAATTCAGACGTAACCGATTCATTAAATAAATATAAGGTTTAGTTTAATGAAATTTAAAAATAAAAGATTTATTGAACATTAGTGCTGTTAAAGTTAAATTCGGTCTTATAAATTACCCCTGGCATCCTGCTCTCTTTCCAGTGCTTCAAACAATGCTTTAAAATTACCTTTGCCAAAACTTTGTGCACCTTTGCGTTGTATGATCTCGAAAAACAAGGTAGGCCGGTCTTCCAAAGGCTTGCTGAAGATCTGTAACAGGTAACCTTCTTCATCCCTGTCAATCAAAACCCCTAAATCCTGCAAGGGCCGTAAATCCTCATCTATTTTACCAACACGGTCTAAAACTGTTTCGTAATAACTGCCGGGAATATTTAAAAAATCAATGCCCCTTTTTTGTAATTCGGTAACCGTTTTTACAATATTGGCAGTTGCAATGGCCACATGCTGCACACCTTCGCCGTTATAAAAGTCAAGATATTCTTCTACCTGGCTTTTTTTCTTGCCTTCGGCTGGTTCGTTAATGGGGAATTTTACAAACCCGTTTCCATTGCTCATCACTTTACTCATCAATGCCGAATACTCAGTTGAAATATCTTTATCATCAAAAGATAAAATATTTCTAAAGCCCATTACATCTTCGTAAAATTTTACCCAGGGGTTCATTTGGTTCCAGCCAACATTGCCTACACAATGATCCACATACAACAAACCGGTTTCTGGTGGGTTATAATTCGATTTCCATGCCTTGAAGCCGGGCATAAAAACGCCATTGTAATTTTTTCTTTCTACAAAAAGATGAACAGTTTCGCCATAGGTATGAATGCCACTCAACACCACTTCACCATCATCATCTTTTAACACAGTTGTTTCCAGGTAAGGTTTTGCACCACGTTTGGTAGTTTCTTCAAATGCTTTTGCTGCATCATCTACTTTTAATGCCAGCACTTTTACACCATCGCCATGTTTGTACACATGATCGGCAATGGGATTATCGGTACGCAATGGCGTAGTTAAAACAAATGTGAGTTTATTTTGCCTGATCACATAACTCACTTTGTCCTTCATACCGGTTTCGGGCCCGGCATAAGCCAGCGACTGAAAGCCAAAAGCGGTTTTATAAAAATGGGCAGCCTGTTTGGCATTGCCTACATAAAACTCCACATAATCGGTGCCGTAAAGGGGAAGAAAATCTGTTGTACTGTTATTGGTTACCGAAGGTTGTATTGCTGTTGTTTGCATTGTAATTAATTTGAAGTGAAGAAATAGCTGTACTCAAATCAATTTACCGAATCCATGGCAAGCGTCAACATCAACAGGGAGTAGTTGTTGCGCTTATCGGAGAATAGTTTATGTGGATAATCGGGTTGCATACTTAAGTCAAAGGTAAAAAGTCCTGAGCGAAGTCGAAGGATTATTTTGCCAGTCCTGAGCGGAGTCGAAGGGCGAGCGAAGTCGAAGTACGAGTTGTAAACAGAAATCTATAAATTTACATATATGCTCTACAACACCCAGCAGGAAGCTTTTTATGTCTATATCATTCTTTGTAATGATGATTCCTATTACACTGGCTTAACAGATGATTTAATGAGAAGATTTGATGAGCATGTTTACGGAATGTATGAAACCTGTTACACATTTAAAAGAAGACCACTCATTTTAAAATACTATGAAACCATCCCGTTTTTAAAAGATGCTATTGAAAGAGAAAGGCAAATAAAAGGATGGACTAAAGCAAAGAAAAAAGAATTGATTGAAGGGAATTTTCATAAGCTTCAATTACTTTCGCAATGCAATAATTTATCTCACTTTAAATATAAAGATTTGGAAAAGGGTTTCGACTACGCTCAACCTGTAACCCTTCGACCCTTCGACTCCGCTCAGGGCAGTTCAGGGCAGCCCCGAATAGGCATTTTAGGTGGAGGCCAGCTTGGCCGCATGTTATTACAGGCAGCAGCCAATTACCCCGTGCAAACATTTGTAATGGAAAACGATGAAAGCTGCCCTGCGGCTCATCTTTGCCACCATTTTACAAAAGGCGATATCAGCAGTTTTGATGATGTTTATAATTTTGGTAAAGGACTTGATGCTTTGACAATTGAAATTGAAAGCGTGAATGAAGATGCATTGGAAAAACTGGAGAGTGAAGGCGTAAGAATTTATCCAAAATCATCTGCACTAAAAATCATTAAAAATAAAATGCTGCAAAAGCAGTTTTATAAAGACAATGAAATACCAACCAGCGAATTTATAATCACACAAAATAAATCAGACTTAAATCAGCATATCAATTTTTTACCTGCAGCACATAAATTAGCCATAGGTGGTTACGACGGACGTGGAGTTGAACTGTTAAAAACAAAAGCTGATCTTGAAAGAGGGTTTGATGCGCCTGCAGTTTTGGAAAAACTTGTTTCTATAAAAAAAGAAATTGCTGTAATTATTGCTGTAGATGATAAAGGCGAAAATGCCCTGTATCCTGCTGTTGACATGGTTTTTGACAACCGGCTTAATTTACTGGAATACCAGGTAAGCCCCGCCAACCTGCCCGATAAAGTTTTGTGGAAGGTAGAAGCCGTTGCATTAAAAGTGGTTAAAGATTTAAAAAGCCCCGGCATTTTTGCTGTTGAATTATTTGTTGATTTTGATGACAATGTTTTTGTAAATGAAACTGCCCCACGGGTACACAACAGCGGCCACCACACCATTGAAGGAAATTACTCCTCGCAGTTTGATATGCTGTGGCGTGTTATGCTGGGTTATCCGCTGGGTTGCACCGAAGCCATTTTACCGGCGGCTATTGTAAACCTGCTGGGGGCGGACGGTTTTACCGGTGAAGCCTGTTACGAAGGCCTGGAGGAAATTATGAAACTGGAAAATGTATTCATCCACATCTACGGAAAAAGCCACACAAAGCCTGGCCGCAAA
>JANOVD010000379.1:0-5041 GCA_031417255.1 Chitinophagaceae bacterium | reverse complement strand
CTGATACTTTGCAATGGCCAATTGTAAGCAGTGGTGTAAAAGTAAGCTTCTGTTTAATTGATCTTACTACCTGCAGCGGTGCTTTGGGAGATTGTGTTGATGCAGCAGGTAATGTACTCACCAATGCCAGCTTTCCAAATTATGGTTTGGCAGGAGGTTATGATTGTGGTAGTACCAGGCAAGGTATAAGTGTAGGTAAAGTAGATATTTATGGTCAGTACCTGGATGAAAGTTTTGTAAAAATTCCCTACGAAGCCTGTAATGGAAATTACCAGGTAATTGTTCAGGTTGATCCGGATAATCATTTTCTGGAAATAAATGAAAATAATAACTGGCTGTCGGCAGCAGTTCCTTTGCAACTGCAGCGTACCGCAAATACCGGGGCTTATGCATATATTTTCAGCAATAAGGGCAATATTATGTGTGCCGGTACAACTCTTAATCTGGAAGCCAGTGGTGCCAGTAATTATGTATGGAGTAATGGCGCAACCACACAAAAAACAACTATTAACCTGCCGGGTAAATATTGGGTAAGGGCTACAACGCCCTGCGGTACTGCAACAAGCGATACATTAAATATTGTAGCTGCGCCTGCAAGTTCAATTCCCGCCATTACCAGGGAAGATACCATCTGTGTTGGAGATAAAGCATCACTATATGCAAGCGGTAATGCTCATTGGTTTGATGCAGCAACAAATGGTAACCTGATTTATATCGGCAATAATTTTCAAACCGGAACCTTAGCAGCCAATACTACTTTTTATGTGGCCGATCAGCCTTCGCTTTTAACGGGTTTAATTGGCCCTGCCAACACAAATTTCAGCAATGCAGGTAATTTTACCGCACTCAAAACCGATTACCTCATCTTTAATTCCTTTATACCTTTTAAATTAAAAAAGGTAACCGTAAATGCAGCTTCGGCCGGTGTACGCATCATACAGTTAAGAACCATGTATGGCAAATTGATGCTGGAAAAACAGGTTACTTTGGCCGTTGGAATACAGGAAGTACAGCTTGATTTTTTTGTACCTGCCGGCATGAATTTACAGTTGGGATTAAGCAGCAGCAGTCCGTTGGCAAATTTATATACCAGTTCCACCACCGCTGCAAATATTGGTTACCCCTTTAATTTAAACAGCATAGGCCGCATTGTTGGTTCATCGCTGGGCGATAAATTATTTACTTATTTTTATAACTGGCAGATAGAAGGCACACCGCAGGTTTGCAATGCAGGCACCCGAAAAGCGATAACAGCATACGTTGTACAAAAAGCAAATATCAGCATTAACGGTTTAAAAGATAATTACCTGCATACCGATGCTGCAGTTGCTTTTACAGTAACACCGCCCGGTGGTATATTAACAACAGGCCCCGGCGTAATCAACAATATGTTTCATCCTAAGCTTGCAGGCGTGGGTGTTCACCAGTTTAACTACACTTATAGTAATGGCAACTGTGTAACTAATTTTTCAAAAATTGTGTCGGTTAATTTTAATGATGCAGTTTTAAAAGATGGTTTCTCTATCCAGCTTTGGAATAACCCTGGCAATCGGCAAAAACTTTACCTGGTTACCAACCAAAACTCAGCGGTGGAAATACTATTGTTGAGCAATACCGGGCAAAAAGTTAAGCAGCTTTATTTAAATGCAGTTAACGGCAGCAATATTTTCGATCTTGATTTCAGAAACCTGGCAAGGGGTGTATATTTTATGCAGGTAAGATTGAAGGTAAGCGGTGCTAAAAAAACAATTAAACTTTTGAATTAATTTTTATTTATTGTACCGCTATTTAACCTAATTTAGTTTTTAAACCGTTATTATGAAAAAAATATTGATTTGCTGTTCAATTATGTTGTTCAGTTCTGTTTGTTTATTTGCACAGGTATCAAAAGACAGCCTTTTGAAACTGATGACCAAAGAAACCTGTAACGAAATCAGCAATAAAGATTTCTCCGGTAAAAATATGGATGAACTGCAAATGGAATTAGGGCTTGCCATGATGCCCGTGGTTATGAAATACCAGGATGAATTACAAACTGCTTATGGTATAAGCATGGAAGACCAGAGCGGCATGGAAAAAATGGGCATGGAAATTGGCCTGCAACTGGCTAAAGATTGTCCTGCTTTTTTAAAAATGTTTGTTAATAACCCCGGGGCTTTAAAAGAAATTGCAGGAAATAATAATACCGATGCTGCTGTTATGAATATCAGCGGAACATTGATTAAAATTGTTACCGGCGACATTACTTATATTCAGGTTAAAGATGCTTCGGGCAAAATAGAAAAACTCTGGTGGATGGAATATTTTGATGGCTCTGCAAAACTAATAACCGATGCTTCAACTATGGTAAATAAGCAGGTGAAAGTAAAATATACCGAAAAGGAAATTTACAACGCAACCTTAAAAGAATATATAAAAATAAAAGTGATAACGGGGTTGGAGTAAATAACCGGTATTAAAGGCATTGTTGCTGCACAGTTAAAGCCCTATTGTGTCTTTTTTAATTTGCTTATTTCACTATCCATTCGCAATAATTCTTTTCTCACAGAATCTGATTGGGGATATACCCCAAGACTCTGTAAAACAGGGGTTTTGTCATTGCTTAAATATCTTTTGTAAAAAAATAAAATTAGTCCTGAAGTATAATCTGGATGACCCATGTTGAGTTTTACAAATAATTCATTTCGAAAGTCATCTGTCCCATGTCGCACCCAGTTATTCCGGATTTTTAAGCCAATCCCAAAGTATGTATTAACCCCGTCACAAACTTTTATATAATGCCTTGTAAAATCGGTTGTGGCAGAATCCAGCAAAATCATAGCTTCTGTCATATTCTCTGGCTTTGAAATTGGCCATCTCAATTTACTGTGTTTAAGAAAAACAGAATCAGTTTCTAAAGAATCGCAGTTTGTTATTTTAAGAACATGTTCTAAGTCTTTAGCATCAGGATTTCGTTTGTAACTACAACTGAATAGTATAATTGAAAATAATAAAACGATTATTTTTTTCATTTACTTAACAGGTTTTTAATTTGTAAAGCACTAATACAGTTTTATCATTTACTCCATCACCAGTTTCCCTATTCTTCCCCCACCACCCGAAAAATAAACCGCTTTGCCTTTCTTTGCTTGGCGTACCGCATGAAAACTATCCTTGCTTATCCATGCCCAGTTCTGGCCTTCATCGGTTGAATAATCAACACCATTCAATCCGCAGGTGATCCAATTCTTTTTACCAAGATACTCCACGCAACTGCGGTAACCATGAGGCCCAACAACAGGCACGGTAAAGGTTTTACCGCCATCTGTTGTAATTACACAGTTTTTTGTAGTCGAATCCTTTGTTGTAAAATCGCCACCAACAACAATTAAACATTTTTTATTTTTTACAGCAACTGAATTTGCACCCGTACTTTCTTTTCCCTGTATAATGGGCAATTCAATTTTTTTATCTCTTATAAATAAACGGGCACGCAAACCACCACTCACAAAAACTGCTTCCTGCCTGCTTAATTTTCTAACATTTGTTCCGCTGCTGGCAAAAAAAGCTTCGCCTTTATCGGCTGTAGGAATATTTTGTGTTGGAATACCACGCCAGGTTTCGCCCCCATCAAATGTTCGGGCTATAAAAATTTTATCGCCAATTGGGTCGCCGATAACAATGCCGCTCTGTTCGTTCCAGAATTCCATGGCATCTAAAAACATTCCCTTAGTTGTATCTTTAAAAACTACTTTCCAGTTTGCGCCACCATCGGTTGTTTTTAAAATATAAGCCGGATCGGCTATACCCATGATGATGGCCGTGTTTTTATCAAAAGCTTCAATATCCCTGAAATCAATTTTTTCAAAACCCTTAACCGTTGTCCAGGCCCATGTTTCACCGCCATCAACAGAGCGGCCAACAGAACCAGCACTGCCGCTAACCCAAACCACATTATCATTAACAACACTTAACCCACGTAACGATGCTTTGCTGCCGGAGTTAAGTTGCTTTACTGTTTGTGCCACAGTTAATAAAGAAGCAGAACTCACAATAATTATGAAAATGAATTTTAAAAAGATAAGTTTCATATGTTTCAAATTTAAAAGTATCCTGACTAAAATTACCTGCAACCGGTGTACAGAATAATCTCATAGGCAAAAGCAGTTTTTATCTTACTTTTGACCAAGTTAATTTTTTTTACTGACTGGCCAAACTAATTGCCTGCACACATGAGCGATAATCATTTACTATTAGATCAAAATCCTGCAAATTTTCAGCAGATAAAAAAACTGCTGGCAGCTAAACAACATATTTCCATAACTGCAGATGCCCTGAAACTGATCTCGAAATGCAGGATTTATTTAGATGACAAACTCAGTAACTCTAACGACCTGTTTTACGGTATCAACACCGGTTTTGGCTTTTTACAAAATGTGCAGATAGATAAGGCACAATTGCAGGTGTTGCAAAGCAATCTCATAAAATCTCATGCCTGTGGCATGGGAGAGGAAGTGCCAAAGGATATTGTTAAACTGATGATAGCTTTTAAAATAAAATCGCTAAGCTATGGCCACTCGGGTGTACAAACAGCTACAGTTGAACGGCTGATGGACATGTACAACAACGATGTGCTTCCTGTTATTTACACACAGGGTTCGCTGGGTGCATCCGGCGACCTGGCACCGCTTAGTCATTTAAGTTTACCATTGATTGGTTTGGGCGAAGTGCATCATGCAGGCATAAAAATGCCTGCCTCAGATGCACTTAAAAAATTCGGCTGGAATCCCATTGAACTTAAAAGCAAGGAAGGTCTTGCATTAATCAACGGTACCCAATTCATGAGTGCTTATGGTTTACACAACCTTATTCAATGCGACCGTTTACTTAAATGGGCAAATATAATTGCTGCTATAAGTTACGATGCGTTTGATTGTACCACTGAACCGCTGCATGAAAATATTCATACCATCCGAGCACACAGCGGGCAGGTAGAAACCGCTGCAACCATGCGCCGGTTATTAAGTGGCAGCGAAATAGCAGCACAAAAAAAATCACAGGT
>JANOVD010000378.1:0-4098 GCA_031417255.1 Chitinophagaceae bacterium | reverse complement strand
CACATCCGCTGGGTGCCAATTTTCAGGAGTTTTTGGGCATAGTGCGTTACCAGCCTGCACCCAAATGGCATGTGTATTTACAGGGTATTTATTATTACCAGGGGCTTGACAGTGCAAACAGAAATTTTGGAGCAAATATTTTCAGGGATTACAGAACCCGAACCATGAATGATGGATTTAAAATTGGAAGTGGCAATAAAGCCACGGTTTTAAATGCTTACCTGCAGGTATCTTACGAAATAAGAGAGAATATATTTTTTGAAGTAACCGGGCTTTACCGTCATTTTAAAACACTGCTTAATCCAACAGCTACTACAACCACCATGTTTACAGGAGGCGTTAGAATAAATATGTTTAACAGGAGATACGATTATTAATCGTAAAGTTTTTATTCAACCGTTAATGAAAATGAGATCATACGGGAGTTTATCTTATCAATCACCCTGGAGTATTTCAGGCTTTCATCCCTGCTGTGCAGGTTACCAAGCCCCCAGCCCATTTTTATTTCGGGCGTTAATACAAACATCGGAAAATAAAAATGGAAACCAAGCCCTGCTTCAACACCGTAATCCAAACGCTTCAGCTTAATCTTATCTTCAGCCTTTCTGGCTCCGGCATTTGATGCAAGATCATACTCGGCCCTGCCACCGGCAATCATATACACTTTAAAATTATTGATGCGGTCGCTGCTGAATTTTATCTGCACCGGAATACTCAGTGAAATAGACTGTACTTTTTTTGATGTTACAGTATCTTCGCCGGCAGGCCTGTCGGGGTAGGTTACATTATATTGAAAATTTTTTTCGGTAAACGTAAGGTTAACAGGAAATGTTCTTAAATCAAAATGGTTACTCAACCTGATATTAACCAGCCAGGCAAGATTAATACCGGTACTGTTTACACTTTCTATTACAGTAATACTGTCAAGGGGTGCCTGCAGCAAAAAACTGGGGTGATGTGTAAAACCGAAATGAGAACGGTTGGCACCCAGGTGGATACCAAAACGGATTTTTTTATCATCATGATCCAGCTGATTATACTTTTCCCTTAATTGCGAAAAGCCAATCAGCGGACAAAATAAAACTGCAATGCCTGTATTAATTATTTTTCTCCGCAATAGATGCTGCATATACCTAAGCTCAGTGGTTTAGAATAAGTGTTTCTGTATCCCAGGTTATCCAGGATAGCAGTAAAAAATTTTCCTTCCGGAAATTTGTTAATTGATTCGTCGAGATATTGGTATGCGCTGCGGTTTTTCGAGAATAATTTACCCACTGCGGGGCAGATGATTTTCATGTACAGATTATACATGGTTTTTACAACTGTCGATTTGGGTTTACTGAACTCGAGTACAACCAGTTTACCACCCGGTTTTAGTACCCGTTTTATTTCGGATAAACCTTTTTCCAGGTTTTCGAAATTACGTACCCCAAAAGCTACAGTTACCGCATCAAACGAATCATTTTCAAAATTTATTGTTTCGCAATCGCCATTTAACAGTTCAATCCTGTCCTGCAAACCCAGCTTTTGTATTTTTTCTCTTCCTATTTTCAGCATACCATCGCTGATATCAATGCCGGTAATTTTTATTGGTTTTAATATACCAGATGCCATAATAGCCACGTCTGCTGTACCGGTTGCCACATCCAGAATTGTACGGGGCCTGATATCCACTAATTGTTTAATTGCTTTTTTTCTCCAGCCAATATCAATACCTGCGCTTAAAAAACGGTTTAAAAAATCGTAGCGGAAAGCGATATCGTTAAACATACCGGCAACCTGTTGTTTTTTTCCAAGCTCCGAATCTTTATAAGGTACCACCGTATCGTGTGCGTAATGTGACATGGACGGCAAAGATAAGGTGCAATATGCAATAGGCAATCGGCAATGGCCATGTGCAAATGTTAATACTTCAGGACAATAAGCAATGGGCAATAGGCAATGGGCAATGAGCAACCGTTAATACTTCAAAGTCTTGACAATGACCAATGACCCATAACCAATGACCAATAACCAATATCTTTGCGCCATGCTAATCAAATCAGCCAAATACATTATCAGCAGCCCCGATTACGAAAAATGCCCGGTGCCCGACAAGCCCGAATACGCATTTATAGGTCGCAGTAATGTAGGTAAATCTTCGTTGATAAATATGCTTTGCGATAATGATAAACTGGCTAAAACTTCGGGTTCGCCGGGAAAAACACAATTGCTGAATCATTTTGAAATTTCTTCGGCACCTACTCCAAAAGCAAACCAAACGACCCCCGTTTCGGGTGGTGCAAAACGAACGCTTTGGTATTTGGTTGATTTGCCCGGCTATGGTTTTGCAAAAGTAAGCATCAGAAGCCGGAACCGTTGGGAACAGATGATTGAAAATTACCTGCGTAAAAGAGAAAACCTGACCATGGTTTTTGTGTTGATTGACGCAAGGCATACCCCACAAAAAATCGATCTCGAATTCCTGGATCAGTTAAGAACATGGCAGGTACCATTTTGCCTGGTATTTACAAAAAGCGATAAGGAAAACCAACGTACCGTAAGTAAGAATGTAAAATCTTTTCTGGAGGCGATGAAAAAAACCTGGCAGTTTTTACCACAGCATTTTGTAAGCAGTGCTGTAAAAAAAACGGGGAAAGAAAAAATACTTTCTTTTATTGAGGAAACCAATAACAGTTTATAGAACACTAATAAACGGGAGTAATAATTCTTACTATTTTTTCAATTTTTTTTCTTACCGGATTATAAAATTCATCATACATAATATTCACATTGGGATTACCATCATTTTTTAAAAACTTTATCTCATTTTCTCCAAAAAAAGGCATAGAAATAAATTCTACAATTTCATCCTTCTCATTTTTCAGATAAAGGATATGCTGTTTATCATTTAGTATTTCTTCTTTTACAAAAATTCCGCTAAAATAAATTCCTTTTTTAACTTCATCAGTTTGCCGGGTTTTATTTTGGCAAGAGCCAAAGAAAAAAGCAAGGCAAGCAATAATAGCTATTAATCTCATTTTAAAAAATGGGTTAAAAAATAGCAGTTGTAGCCGGTGTTAATTCACCACCTTATTTGCACAACTGCTGCTTGCAAAGGCTTCGGGTTTGGCTTTAAAGGCAAAACCCATTCCCAGGATGTAGCCCATGGCTTCCCGTAAGGCTTCATTACTTTTAAACTGAGGATTGGTGTTAATGTCGGCGTGTACTTCCATATCCACATCGTACAAGGTAAACAGGTCGCAAAGTTCGTAGGCAATTTCAATGCTTTTTGCCACTTCAACCAACATCCTTTCTTTAATGCTGTATTTGTGTACTGTTTTTTCGTTGTGTATAAACATAAAGCCTCCATGGCCTTCACGCAAAAAAACAATTACGGTGGCAAACTCAGTTTCTTTGCCCTTTACCTGGCTGTCGGTGCCAATGCAAACTTTTAAATGATAACCGGCTTCTGTTTCCCTGGTGATAGCTTGTTCTACAGCTTCTTTGATTTGCAACTGGATGGGATCTCCGTTAAATTTTCTCCATAACATAAAAAAGGGTTTTTTAAAGTTACTAAAAAAAAGAAGAAAAAACCCCCTCCGCCCCCTAAAGGGGGAACCTGGTAACAGTAAAATAATTTAAGAGATAATAATAACTTAACCGAACGCTATCCTTAAAGCATTCTAAATCATCATGCTCTAAGTTCCCCCTTCAGGGGGCGGAGGGGGTTTAATAAAAAAAGGGGAGCAGCCCCTAACGCTACTCCCCGACTTACACATGAATCTACCTTACTGTCTTATAATCCGTTCTGTTTGTCGTTGTTCGTTGTTAAAAAGTTGAATGATATACATGCCTTTTGACTGGTTGGTAACATCCAACCGGTTAATTCCTTTTAGGCCTGTACCGTTGGATACTAACCTTCCGTTTACATCATACAACAGGTACTGATAATTTTCTGCAGCATTTATAACTATTTCATTTTGCACCAGGGTTGATAATGGAAAAATTTTTCGGCATTACCTGCAGCTTTTAATGCAATGGTATTTGAATACACGGTTTGGTTTAATACCGAAGTAATTTTTAGCCGGTAAAAAACAGTACTGTTTTTATTAGGCT
>JANOVD010000377.1:0-1950 GCA_031417255.1 Chitinophagaceae bacterium | reverse complement strand
AACAACAGGATTTGCAGCAGTACTCCAGCAAACACCACGGGCTGTTATTGCTGCGCCGCCATCAGCAGTTATATTACCGCCACTTAATGCAGTTGTATTGGTTATTGATGTTATTGCTGTGGTGGTAATTGTTGGTAAAAGTGATGTTGGCCCATTATCAATACTAAATTCTTTTTGACAATTGAAAGAGATAATTGCTAAGAGTAAGATGAAGAGTAACTGTTTCATTTAACTACGGTTTAAGATAATATATTTAGTTAACGCTTTCTTTTTCTTTGATTTGAATTATATGTGTTTACACATTTTCTGACTTCATTGTATAGTAGATATTTTTCTAAACAATCATAAAAATCGTCATAATCAGGAAAGTCTTTTTTAAAGCGCTTAAAATATTTTTGACCATATAAAAAATCCATTTTATAAATCGGGGCATTAATATCTCCTACTGATAAATAGCACAAAGAATGTTCGTCGGGATGCCCAACTAAAGTAACATTTGCTTTTAGCGAAGGCAATAATCTAACGGCGGCCATTCCATTATACCAAAAATTAATTTTGCCTGTATCTACCAGCACGGCCAGTTCAAACCCCAGCTTACGAAAAATATAACCTTGATTTGTAAAACCCCAAAACTCCTTTAAATGAATTTTTTCAACTTTGCCATCACTTTTTGTGATTTTTATTAAGGATCCAAATGTACCTGATACCCAATCCGTGTAATTTCCATCAATCGTTTCTCCAGTGCCATTTACATACTCTTCGTATGACTTAAATATTTTTGTTTGCGCCTGAAGCGAAAGGCAAATTGAAAAAACAAACAAGATACAGATCGTAATTTTCATGTAATTTAATTTATGTTTATTCTATTAAGTATTATTTTCCAGCTTCGCTGATATTTATATAATAGCAAATTTTTTTTTGTTATTCCCAGTGCGGAATACTGGGGTCCGTGGGTACTTTATTTTACAAATATGGAGTAAGCATAGGCATCGTTAGTGCCGTTTGTTAAAGAAGTAGCAACACCATTTTTCCAAATTTTTGCAACAGCTTTTGTTCCGCTAAATTCAAAACCTGCCAAATATACATCTGTGCTAAACACATAAACAGAAAATGCCCCTGCATCTTCCACTCCGTTAGTTACAACGTTCCCAATGCCGTTTTTCCAAACTTTTGCAGCAGACTGAATGCCAGG
This sequence comes from Chitinophagaceae bacterium, assembly GCA_031417255.1. Taxonomy (GTDB): domain Bacteria; phylum Bacteroidota; class Bacteroidia; order Chitinophagales; family Chitinophagaceae; genus Ferruginibacter. Next base: position 758 of record JANOVD010000377.1, on the reverse strand, counting down.
TGTACCAACAGTTTCATTTCCAGCTATATAAACATCTGCACCTGAAACATAAACTGAAAAAGCTCCGCCAGTACTGCTGGCATTGTTTAAATTAGTGGCAACGCCATTTTTCCAGAGTTTAGCATTTAATACAGTTGCTGCTGAGTTATACTCATACCCTGCTGCATAAACATCTGCACCAAAAACAAAAACTGAATATACTTCTGCATCTTCAGTACCATTTGTTAAAGATACAGCAACTCCATTTTTCCAGATTTTGGCAACCGCCTTGATTCCATTATTTTCAGAGCCGGCAACATATATATCAGATCCTGAAACAAAAACCGTTTGTCCTTCCGCATCATTAGTGCCATTTGTTAAAGAAGTAGCTATTCCATTTTTCCAGATCTTTGCAACATTTTTTGTTCCATTATGCTCACTTCCTGCTACATAAACATCCGATCCCAAAACAAAAACTGAACGACCTGCAGCACTATTAGTACCATTTGTTAAAGAAGTGGCAATGCCATTTTTCCAAAGCTTTGCTATATCATTTGATCCGTTATTCTCAAAGCCTGAAACATAAACATCAGATCCTGAAACAAAAACTGAATTGGCAACCGCTACATTGTTGCCATTTGTTAACGAAGTTGGGACACCATCTTTCCATATTGTTGCAACACCAACTCCACCAATGCCACTAGCTATATAACCCGCCACATAAACATTCGGTGCGGTAGCAGCAGTTGTTGTAAAAACCGAATCTCCACCATACGCAG
>JANOVD010000376.1:0-5968 GCA_031417255.1 Chitinophagaceae bacterium | reverse complement strand
TTTCCAGCTGACTTGCCGCACCATATTCAGGTGTCATCACATACATGCTTATATCTACATAATCTAAAATTGATGCATCACTTTGGCCAACACCGGCGCTTTCCAAAATAATAAAATCGTAGGCTGCTGCTTTGCAAATGTCAATAGCTTCCTGTACGTATTCACTAAGTGCCTTATCACTTTCTCTTGTTGCAAGGCTGCGCATGTAAGCCCGGGGAGAAGAGATGGAATTCATCCGTATCCTGTCGCCCAATAAAGCGCCGCCGGTTTTTTTCTTGGATGGGTCAACAGAAATTACGGCAATTGTTTTATCCAGGTAATTGTTTAGGAATCTTCTTACAATTTCGTCTGTCACACTACTCTTTCCTGCACCACCTGTTCCTGTAATTCCCAAAACCGGAATCTTTTTTGCAGATTGCTGTTGACCATTGCTTACTGGCAATCCATTTTCTGCATTCGATATTTGTCTTGCAATTTTTCTTACATCATGAATCTCTCCTAACGTCATTGGGTCATTATATGCTCCGTTTCCGTTTAAACTAAAATCACAGTTTTTAACTACATCTTCTATCATCCCTTCAAGCCCCATATGTCGTCCATCATCAGGACTGTAAATCCTGGTGATTCCGTAATTATGCAGTTCTTCAATTTCACTTGGTAAGATTGTCCCTCCGCCACCGCCGAATATTTTTATATGTCCGCAACCATTTTCATTCAACAGGTCTTTCATGTATTTAAAAAATTCAACATGGCCGCCCTGGTAACTGGTAATGGCAATACCCTGCACATCTTCTTCAATGGCACATTCTACAATTTCATGTACACTCCTGTTATGGCCCAAATGAATAATTTCGGCACCTTTGGCCTGCATGATGCGGCGCATGATATTGATGGCAGCATCGTGCCCATCAAACAATGCAGTGGCTGTTACAATACGTACTTTATTTTGAAGTGTAAATGACATAATCAATCAGCAATTATTTTTCGTTGCTTCGTTCCGGGCATAAAGCATTACAATCTATTTGTAAAATTACTGATTAAAGACTGGAAAAAATAATTACTGAAATGAAAGCTTAAGGTTTGTTTTTGTTGAATATTGAGCCTATATCAACCCATGTACCTACAGAAAAATTAAATTTACGGTAGTCAACATAATTTCTTGCCATTAAAAAAGATAAGCCGCCCTGAACTTCAAACCGTAATCCCGGTATATTTTTAAAACCAAAACTGCTTACCGTTGCAGGTTCAAAAAACCATTTTGCCCTGCCGCTTAAATCTTCCAGGAAATAATCGCTTAACTGGCTTACAGAATAATTTGTTTTTATTTTGCTGTAATTAATGTTACTGAACCTTACCGCAACAGACGTGGTGAAGCTTCCTTTACTTTTAAAAAGAACAGCAGGCTGCAGGTAAATTTTTGTGATGTTTGCCTGGTGAAAATAATTGCCGGTTTTATCATTATCAGTAAAACTAAACCGGCCCAAACCTGCACCGGCAAAAACCTGGAAAAAGGCATTCTTTTTATCATTGATTGGCAGGTAATAACCCAAACCAATTTCAGTAAGGTTTCTTTTATATCTTAAAGTTATACTGTCTGGCCCACCTTCTGTTTTTTCCCAACGGTAAAAATGGTTAGCCTGTATGGCAAAATTATTGGTGATGGCCACAGCACCCTGCAAGTCGTAACCACGGCTGCGGTTATCAATCTCTACGCCGTCCTTCTTTTCCTGGCCAACAGCATTGGTGGAGTAAACAGCACCCAATTTGCTATCGCCTTTTTTTGTAAGCACAGGCACATTATGTGCCGATGGGCTATAAATATACCTGGGTGTGTTGCAGGATGCTGAGATGATTATTGTGGAAATAAAAATTAAGCTGGGCAACAGATTCTTTTTCATCGTTCGTTTCTTTTAAAAATAAGCATTGTAAAAATACAGATTTCTTTTGCATTTAAATTGCTGCACCGGAGCCTCACCCCCAACTGAGCTGCGCTCGTTCCTTTGCAGGAACTCCCAAGGAGAGGGGGTTAGAATATTTTCATCCCTGCATCCTGAATGTTAACGCAGCAAAATCTTCCACACTCAATGCCTCGGCACGTTTTAAAAATATTTCATCCTGCAAAACATCAGCAGTAAATAAACTTTTAACCGCATTACGCATGGTTTTGCGGCGCTGGTTAAAAGCAGTTTTTACTAAAACCCAAAAAGCCCGTTCGCTTTTATAATCCAATGCCACAGTTTTTCTTTTCATGCGTATAACACCGCTTTGCACTTTGGGTGGCGGGTCAAAACATTCATTGTTTACATCAAATAAATAATCAATTTCGTAATAAGCCTGCATCAACACACTTAACACACCATACACTTTGCTACCCTCTTTTGATGCAGCCCTTTGCGCCACTTCTTTTTGAAACATACCGATGATGCAAGGCACATCATCTTTCCATTCGAGTACTTTAAATAAAATTTGTGTGGAGATATTATACGGAAAATTACCAATAACGGTAAAGGGTTCATCAAAAGGTTTATCCATATCCAGAAAACTCCGGTGAATAATTTTTACAGCAAGTGCAGGGTATTTTTTTGAGATATAAGCTACTTTTTCTTCATCCAGTTCCACAGCTTTAAAATTTACATCGGGTAAATTCATTAAATGTTTGGTTAAGGCACCGGCGCCGGGCCCTACTTCAAGCAGGTTGGTAAAAGTTTCTTCTTTTAAAACATCAATGATCTTATCAATAACATTTTCATCTTTTAAAAAATGCTGTCCCAGTGATTTTTTATGTGTGTACATGGCAACAAATGTAACTTAAAAAAGCCCCTTCGGTTTGGAAGAGGCTTAATTTAAATATGGGGATCACTTTATTTTAATAAAATCAGTTTATGGGTGATCAACGCTTCATTCACCAACAATTGTAAGGAATAAACTGCATTGCTATATTTACTTAACCCGTTCAACTGAAAAGTATTATTTCCCTTTGCCACTTTATGATCCTGCAACAATATAATCTTACCTAAATTATCAATCAATCTTACAGTAACTTTTGAATCTTTTTCGGAAAAGAAAGTTATTGAAACATAATCCCTGGCCGGGTTTGGCATTACACTTACCAATGTTTTACTTTGTTGCCTGTGTATTACTATAATATTACTGTATTGTATTTTGCCATTTTTACTGATAACTTTAATACGGTAATAGATAATTTCTTTGTTTACATTGGTAACATCATCAATAAATGAAAAGCTTTGTAGCTCGTTTAATTTTACAAATTGGGTAACTGTGCCTGTTTTTATAAAATTTCTGTTATCGGTACTTCGTTCCACTTCAAAATGGTCCACTTCCTTATCAGCAATAACTATCCAGTTAAGTGTTACTTTATGGGCCTGTAACAGCCCTGCAAGTTTTACAAACTGAATGGGTAATACAAAGCCCACATAACGCCAGTCTCTGTCGGGTTGTAAAGGCCAGGTTCTTTGAACTGTTGTTCTTGATCCGGGAGTTGCATCACCTGTAAAACTGCCTCCATTACCCATGCGGTAAGAAGTTCCTTTTATATTTGTAACCGAGTTTAATGAATCATAACGGTTATCAAGGCCATCGCCATCAGTATCAATACCGGTAGGGGTTACATTATCATCGGCCAGGCCGTTCAGGTTATAATCGTTTCCTTCTACCCTGTCACTCAACCCATCTCCATCAGTATCTGAATCCCTGTAATCGGGCGTTCCATTTGAATTATGATCATATACAAATATACCTGCCCCTCCGAATGCTGCCGGAAGATTGTCATATGGTAGCATCAGTCCATCTCCGTCAGCATCTGTTAATGTTGAAAATGCATAACCTGCTGTTGACATTCCTTCTATATTATCCGGTATACCATCTTCATCAGAGTCAATATCCAGAAAATCAAAATCGCCAACACCATCAGTATTACGCAGGTTTAATGCAGGCATTGCAGACACGGTGGTTGACCAACCATTGGCGCCTATTACTCCATCAACAATACCATTCATATTGGCATCGGGTAAGCCTGCTTCAATCACATCTACAATACCGTCCCCATCACTATCCATATCAAAAGCGTTTGGCCGCAAATCCCTGTCCAGGTTTTTATTGGGCCAGGTGTCGGCACGGCCATCAGCATTACCATCTGTTCCTGTTATTAATAAAGCCCCTCCGTTAATATACCCATCATGCAGGCCATCATCATTTGCATCTAAAAAGCCATCAACCTTACCATTGTTATTTACATCAGGTGCTACCACTTCAACTATATCGGGTATGCCGTCATTATCACTGTCCAGGTCAAGAAAATTAGGTATGGCATCACCATCTAAATTTGGCAGGTTTAAGCCCAAACCGGTATTATAGGCCCCATCAACAAGATTGATCCTGGTATCTACATTATCAGATAATCCATCACCATCAGTATCTGTATAATTGTCAATTCTGGCATCTCCATTGGTGTCTACACCATAAGCTTCTACCACATCAGGTATACCGTCGTTATCACTATCCAGGTCATTCATATTTAAAATGTCATCGAAGTCTATATCAAACCTGTCATCAATACCATCTGCATTTACATCCACTCTTCCAGCAAAATCCGTATCCAGATAATTAGGGATAGCATCGTTATCAACATCACCATCAGCCTGGTAATTGTCATTTACAAAGTCATTATTATAATCAACAAAACCTGCAGTTAAAGGATCGTATGCATTGATAATACCATTGGCAGGCACATCTAAAAATGCAGCAGCCATATTACTTTCCACAAAATCGGGAATACCGTCATTATCTTTATCAATATCGCAGTTGATAGCAATAGTAACAGGCTGGCATACGGTTGTATTACAGGTGCCTTCGGCCCTTACATAATAAATGGTGGTAACTGATGGTGTTACAGAAATTGTGGCACCTGTACCTACCAATGTTGTACCGCAGGCACCGGTGTACCATTGCCAGGTTGCGCCTGTGCCTAATGTACCTCCCGTAATACTGAGGTTAACTGATATACCCGGACAAATACTATTTTTATTACTTGTAGCTGATACTGCAGCAACCGATGACAGCATGCCAATCAATCTCACACCAGGGGAAATATACTGGCAAAGAGCGTTTGCTATATTACCCTGTGCTGCAACAATTGTCCTGTAATATCTTCCGGTATCTGCAATTGTAACAGGGTTAATTGTATAAGTAACTGAATTTGCACCTACAATTGTAGTCCATGGCCCGGTGCCCGGTGCAGGCGACCATTGCCATATATAATCTTTTGTGCCGGGAATCATAGAAGGATCGGATAGTACTGCAGTGAATGTTACTGATGTGCCAAGGCATGCACCACCCGGGTTGCTTACACTTACGGTTGGTATAGGATCGCATATGCCATAGATAATATCATCAATCGCAAAGTCGTTACCACAGCCACCAGGGCCGGTATTAATCATTTCCAGGATGATATTGGCATAGCCCGATGGCATTACCCATTTCATTCCATGCTGCTGCCAGCTTGTAAGTTTTATAGTGTCAGTTGTAAATTGTGTAAGAACAAGGCCGGAGACCAAGTCACGCATTCTTACTGTTATCATCGGGTATCTAAAACCTCCTAATCCGTTGCACACGGTTTGATAAGACGAATTACCAATAAATGCAACCCAGAATGATAATGAATATTGTTGCCCAGGGCAGGCGACCGGAACTGTATCAGTATAAACAATTTTAGCTGCTGCATCTGCATTTACAACAATCATTCTGCCGTTTGCACCCCCGGTGTGGTCAGTAAGACTTATCCAGTTGGCAGGGTCTCCGCTTGAGGCATTATTAGTAACAGTAAACCTGTTAACAACAAGAGGTGCTGTGGCGGTTCCTGTATATCCACTACTTGCTGATGGTACCGGCACTGAGGATGGTATAGTATTGTATAATCCTGCACCACTTCCAAAATCCTGGTTATACAATG
>JANOVD010000375.1:0-11297 GCA_031417255.1 Chitinophagaceae bacterium | reverse complement strand
GCTGTTGGGCTGCCCGTACCACCCGTTGGGGTTGCATACCATAATAAATTGGTACCGGTTGCTGTTAACTGTGTTGCTGTTGCATTCTGGCAATAGGTAACCGGTGTGGTTACGCCAGGAGCTGCCGGTATAGCTAAAATATTTACAACAATAGCGGCACGGGGGCTTTCACAGGTTCCTACCGTTTGGCTTACATAATAAGTGGTACTGCCCACAACTGCGGTTGATGGTGTGGGGGCTGTTGGGCTGCCCGTTCCGCCTGTTGGTGCAGTATACCATAATAAATTGGTGCCGGTTGCTGTTAACTGAACTGCTGTAGCATTCTGGCAATAAGTAACTGGTGTGGTTACGACGGGGGCAGATGGTGTTGCTGCAACATTCACTACGATTGGAAGACGTGGACTTTCACATCCTATGGTTTGGCTTACATAATAGGTAGTACTACCTACAACTGCTGTTGATGGTGTTGGAGCGGTTGAACTTCCTGTGCCATTGTATTGCGTTGTGTACCAAAGTAAATTTGAACCCGTTGCAGTAAGCGGAACCGCTGTTGCATTCTGGCAATAATTAACCGGACTTGTTGCCGTGGGTGCGGCTGTACTACATACACTTACATATATATGGTATTCACCCGGCTGAAGGGTAATGGTTTGTGTTGCAGATCCCAATGTAAAGTTTACACCGGTTGCTCCATTAATACCTGATCCGGGACCATTGCTGATATAATTGGTCCAGACACCAGTTGATTGAAAAGTAACTGTTTTATTTTGTGTTACTACATCCAGATTGGCAATCGCCAAAACTTTTTTGCCGGCTGCATTGGGATCGGAGATCTGGAAAAATTTAACCAGTCCGCCACCATTGAACAGATCATAATTGAATGTTGTATTATTGAAAATATTTTGATTTTGCAAACGAAATTTTATTATGCTATTATAGGCATCATACAGGTGCCGGCGGGCAGGATCGTTCATATACTCCCAATGAGGTGGCTTATTGGCAACATTCGATCCTCCAAAATTTATTGAAATATCGTATCCCCTTTCTCCAAACTGCCAGATCATTTTAGGACCGGGCACGGTAAAAAATACGGCTGCAGCAGCTTCTTCTCTTGATAAGGCTATGCCTAATGTTCTTACATTATATCCTCCGTTAGAATTTCCAAAATTTAAATTCCTGTACATGGTCCGCTCTTCATCATGACTTTCCATATATCCTGCTGATGCCGGGTTGTTATATGCTCTTTGTGAACTGTTATAAACAACCGGTGAGATATCAGAATTGGAAGTGAAGCCCATGGTACACTGGCTGTAGGTAGAATTATTGTTACCCCAGAGCATAAATCCGTGTGATGCATATTCCTGTTCTTCTGAACTGGGTAGTGTTCCCAGGAACTCGAGTATCATATAAGTATTAGGATGCGTGGGTAGCGTACCATCGTAATACCTTTTTAAATTGGTCACCCTGCTTGCATCATAATTTTCAACCGTAGTTGTGTTGGATACCGTTTGTGTAAAACCTTTTGCAAGGTCAAACCTGTACCCATCTATCTTATATTCGTCAAGCCAAAAATTTAATGACCGTTGCACCAGGTATTGTGTTGCGGTTGAGGTATGATTGAAATCATTGAATACACTGTAAGGGTGAGGCGCCGTAACATTTAACCAGGGGTTATTGGCAGCGGGTTGGTTAGTGGCCGAATTCCAGTACATTTTAGCCTGGGGTGCATTTCCTGTACAATGGTTATATACCACATCCAGAATTACAGCGATGCCATTCCTGTGACAAGTGTCTATGAATTCCTTCAGCTTGTTTTTTGTTCCGTAATATTTATCGGGCGCAAAATAAAAGGAAGGATTATAACCCCAGCTTTCATTGCCGTCAAATTCGTTAACTGGCATTAACTCAATAGCATTGATGCCGATATTTTTCAAATAGGTGATAGAATCTATAAGTGCCTGGTAACTATGTTCTGCTATAAAATCCCTGATCAGCAATTCATAGATCATGAGGTTCTTCTTATCTGGTTTTACAAAATTGGTCACCTGCCAGTTATATTGTGGTTCTGCGGTTTGAAAAATACCTACAAGGCCTGTTGTTAATCCTGTGGGATATGGTTTAAGATTGGGATAAGTTGTTGCAGTAATAAAAGGGTCATTATCCGGATCTAAAACTTTTTGAGTGTATGGGTCTGTTGTTCTGATTGTGTTGTCTATTAAATACTGAAATCCATATTCAAGGCCCGGTGTAAGGCCTGTTAATGTTATCCAGTAATAATTTCCATCAGGCGTGCGTTTCATTTGATAAGCACATTGATTGGTCCAGTTTGAAAAATCACCAACTGCTACAACATTGTTTTTGCCCGGGGCAAATAAAACAAGCGTTACAGCAGTATTGTTTGGATCATAATTAATGCCTTCAACAGCACCGCCGGGCAGCGCTTGCACAACAGTTGCAGGTGGTATATAAAAACTGAAAGAGTCTTTTACAGTTACAGTGCCATTATTGCCTTCCAGAAAAACCTGGTGTGTACAGGCTGCGGCGATTGTAGGGTTTGCTGAAATGGTATTGGCATTTGTTGCTGTATTAATAGTATTGCCATCTAATTTTAAAGTAAGATTTGAATTTACAGATGCCACACCTGTAATACTGATATTGCCGCCAACAGCGATATTGATGGGTTCTATCCAGGGAATAAACCTGGGTTCAAAAGGTGGAAGATTAATTCTTACTCCGTATTCAGCACTTCCATAAACAGGTATATACATATCACTGTTATCTGAATTTACCTGCTTAATGCTGTTATTACCTGCAGCACTTCTGAAAATAACAGTAACTTTTTTTATTATTTCGCCGGCAGGTACCCCAAAAAATGACCGGATATTTGTAATGGTATATAGATATTTATTGCCCCCCAGCGATGTTGCACGTGCAGCGGGGTCAGCTACTCCCCAGGCAAATTTGGTATACTTCCAATCTGTTGGGCCACTGCTTAAATTTGTAATTACGCCAACATGCACATATACATTGCTTGAACTACCTCCTTCAAAATTCAACAATCCCTGGTTACCTTTAGTGCAGTCAACCGTAAAACTTAATGTAGAATTATCAACTGGAAATTCAGGAGTCCAGCTCAACAAACGCTGGGCATTAACAGAGAATCCTAAACATAAAATGAGTATTGAAAAGAGGAATTTTTTCATTTAGCAGGCGTTTAATGTGTAAAATTAACACATTATTTTGATATACCAAAAATGAAATTTTTAATAGTAGAGGCCTGCTTATTTCATTAATTCATACACTGCACTTCTATATGAATCAAGATTAAAATCCTTTATATCAGTAACCGCTCCGGTAAGAATATTTTTCATTTTGCTAAAGCCTTTCGTTCTTTCTTCAAATCGCTTTACAGCAATGTTTTTATTTTCTTTGGCAGTGTTCATTACCACCATTACAGTTTGCCTGTTATCGTACCTAAAGTAAACATACACACCATCTTGTGGTACAAACTGCATCATTTTACCGGTAGTAATAGCAGATGATCTTTTTCGATAATTGGCCAGGGTTGAAATATGATTCCAGATTTCATTTTCTTTTACATTGCGGCCTTCATTAGTAAATTTATTAACCTTGTCCTCCTTCCAGCCACCTAAAAAATCCTGACGCACATAACCATCGTTAGGACTTGTAGTGCCCGTCATACCTATTTCTCCACCATAATAAAACTGCGGTATTCCCCGGCAGGTAAGTAACCAGTTAATGGAGGTTTTATATTTTTCCACATCTTCACCAACCACAGAATAGAATCTTGCTATGTCATGATTATCTAAAAAGATCACATTACGCATGGGATCTTTATAAGCAAAATCCTGTGCAAGAGCTGTATATAATTTGTTCACCCCTTCTGTCCATCCAAAATCTTTTGTCATAGCATCCGTAATTCCCCATAATGTTTGAAAATCAGTTACAGCCTGTAGATTACTTTTGTATGGAATATTATAATTGTTCTGAGCAAAATAACTTTGATTGGGAACACCATGTACCCAGGTTTCGCCAAACATGGTGATCTTTGGGTATTCAATTTCTAAAGCTTTATTACACCTGTTCATAAATTCCAGGTCGTTATAAGCATAAGTATCAATGCGCCAGCCATCAATACCAAACTCTTCTACCGTCCACAATGCATGTTGAATTAAAAAGTTGGCAACATAAGGATTGTTATGATTGAGATCGGGCATCTGTGTAACAAACCAACCATCAGCCATAATTTTAAAATCTGCTTTGCTTGCATAAGGATCAAAAAGCACCTGGTCTTTATAACTGGTTTGTGTAAAATTTGGCCATTGATGCAACCAGTTGTTCATAGGTGGATCCAACACTGTAAAATGTTTTATACCAACATGGTTATATACAGCATCCTGGATAATTTTCATCCCCTTTTTATGAGCCGCTTCAACCAATTCAAGATAGGCATTATCGCCACCAAGCCTTGGGTCAACTTTATAATGATTGGTAAAAGCATAACCATGTTCTGTACGGTTGTCCATATCATTTTCAATAACCGGGTTAAGCCACAATGCAGTTACACCCAGCGATTGCAGGTAATCAAGATGATTTTGTATTCCTTTAAGATCACCGCCGTGGCGGTTAAAAACAGTATCTCTGCGTAAGGTTTGATCTCTCATTCCCGACACACGGTCATTACTTTCATCGCCATTGCTAAAACGGTCGGGCATAATGAGGTACATGAAATCTTTGGAGGTAACACCTTGTGCAAATGAAGTTCCATTACCAGGCTTACGTTGCTTTAATTCAAAATCGACAGAAAATTTGTCACCTGCCCTAATAAAAACAAAATCTATTTTTACTTTGCCAGGTTTTGCTGAAGCAGCAATTTCAATATCAAGGAATACATATTTTCTATTTTCAACTTTATGAACTTTTGTAAGTTTCACACCGGGATAATCTATTCGTACAACAGACTTATCGGCCCAAACATTCATATTGCCAGTTGAATGGACCATGATCTGTACTTTATTCAATTTCATCCCCGCCCACCAGTGTGTGGGATAGCAATTAAATTTATTTTGAGCAAAGGCAAAAAATGGAAGCAACAATATTGTAAAAAACAAAGCAACTCTTTTCATAACAAAATATTATACAAGTTTAGGATCTGGAATAACTGCAATATCTTCATCATTTTTATTTTCTTTTACAATAAAGTAACAGAGTACGCCTGCAACAACCATCAAGCCGCCACCTATCTGTACTGCAAGCATACGATCGTTATCTAAAAGGTTAATCATGATCCAACCAAAAAATAAAGAAGCAATGATCTCGGGCAAAACAATAAAAAAGTTAAATATCCCCATGTATAAGCCAATTTTATTTTCAGGCAAACTTCCTGCAAGCATGGCATAAGGCATAGACAGGATGCTTGACCATGCTATACCAACACCAACCATACATCCATATAACATGAATTTATTGGTAACAAACCCTACTGCTATCAGGCCAGCAGCACCACAAAACAAACAAAAGCTATGTGTTAATTTTCTACCAAGTTTTCCTGCGACAAACGGAATTATTAATGCGAAAGCAAATGCTACCACATTATAAAATGAAAGTGTTAAACCTGCAAACTCCACGCCTTCAGTATAAATGGTATCCTTTTCACTTGTTGCTCCAAAAATATTCCTGGCAACTGCAGTGCTGTAATAGAACCACATCAGGAATAAACCCGGCCAGGTAAAGAATTGTACAAGGGAAAGTTGTTTCATTTTAGGCGGCATATTCTTTATAGCATCCACTATTTCTCTAAGCCCTCCGCCAAAGCCTTTGTTACTTTCTTTTACTTTTTCTTTGAACCCTACATCGGCAGGCGGGTATTCCTTTGTACTAAAGATGGTGTACATCACTGCAATAAAAAAAATTGTACCGCCAATATAAAAAGCAAATTTTACTGAATCAGGTATTCCTCCGTCAACACTTGTTCTTGAAACACCAAACCAGTTTGATAACAACCAGGGTAAAGCAGAAGCAATACTGCCGCCTAAACCTATCATAAGACTTTGCATAGCAAAACCACGTGTACGTTGTTTTTCGACAAGTTTATCTGCAACAAATGCCCGGAAAGGTTCCATAGCAATGTTGCCGGCTGTATCTAAGATCCAAAGCAATCCTGCAGCCATCCACAACACACCACTATTAGGCATTAAAAAAAGACATATCGAACTCAATACTGCACCTACGAAAAAATATGGCCTTCTCCTACCCCACCACGGATGCCATGTACGGTCACTCATATATCCGATAATGGGTTGTACAATTAAACCGGTTAAAGGTGCTGCTAAAAATAATAGCGGAATTTCATCAGGGCTTGCTTTAAGATATTCATAGATGGGCCCCATATTAGCCCTTTGCAGATCCCATCCAAATTGAATTCCGAAAAAGCCAAAACTCATATTGAATATTTGCCAGAAATTCAGGATCGGTTTTGATACCAGGGGAGGATGTGGCGTAACGTCAGCAATTTTTACATTTGACATAGCAATCGTTTAGTACATGAAGCAATTGTGTAAAAAATACACTTTGCTAAAAGTACAATAAATTCTTACCCAACAAAAATTATTCTGCTGATTTACTTAGAGATTTGAAATTTTTATTGATAATCGTAAACAATAAATCCCCAGGGCTCAATACTGAATTGATGTGTATCATTAACTTTTTCCTTTGTCCCCATAAAAACATTAAGTGGGTCGCCATTAATGGTGGCGTCCTTAATATTAAACTTTTGGGCCTGCTTTGATAAATTTAAAATCACTACAACTTTTTTCCCGTCTTTTTCTCTTTGATAAGCAAAGATCGAACTATCGGCAGTGCTCACTAATTTTTTATACGAAGCATCGGCTGCCAACCCTGCGTTGGATTTGCGGAGTGTAAGTAAGGTTTTATAAAATGGAGCCAGGTCCATTTCTCCTTGCCAGGGTATGGTATCTTTTACAAAAAATTTCAGGCGCTTTTTATTCATGTCTTCCTGTCCATTATAAATAAGCGGTACACTCTGGTACATGGTTTGAGAAAACACAGCGAATGTTTTATACGCATCACCGTATTTTTCAAACTCGGTGCCATTCCAGCTATTCTCATCATGGTTGGTTGTAAAAAATAAGCGGTAAGCATTTTTTGGGTGAAGGGCAATATCTGTATTAATAAGTGAATCAAATTGCACAACAGATTTTTTTCCCGAATACAGGTCTGTCATAGCATGCATAATATTCCATGCGTAGGTCTCGTCAAAGCCGGCATCATACAATTCAAGTTTTTTCCCTTCTGCCAGCATAAATACATGTTTACTTTTCCTTAATTCTGCAATGCACTCTTTCCAAAAATCAATAGGCACATCATCTGCCACATCGCAGCGATAACCATCTATTCCTGTTTCTGTTACCCAAAATTTCATGGCATCAATCATGCTGTCTCTCAATTCACGGTTGGTGTAATTTAATTTCCGTACATCAGTCCAGTCGTAAGGCGCTATTAATTTACCTGCAGAATCTTTTGCATAAAAATCAGGGTGAGCTTTCATCCAGTGATTATCGGGTGCAGAGTGATTGGCAACCCAATCGGTAATTACTTTAAAACCCATTTCGTGAGCGTGTTTTACAAATGCTTTCCATTGGTCCATTGTACCAAACTCAGGGTTAAATCCCTTATAATCTTTAACAGCATAGTAACTGCCCATATCAGCCTCAGTCATTTTCCTACCTTCTACACCAATAGGTGTAATGGGCATAAACCACAACACTTCCACACCCATATCTTTTAACCTCGGCAGGGCTTTTTCAAATGCCATGATTGTTCCTGCAGCAGAAAACTGGCGCAGGTTCACTTCATAAATATTAGATTGAGCACTCCAGGCAGGATGCCCGTTTTGTTCAACAGCAGCAGCCTCTTTATCTTTTTTAGTTTTACAACTTTCATTTATAAAAAATAAAAAACTGAGCGCTAAAATATAAAGCAGGTTATGTTTTCTCATAAAATAAATTTTTCTGAAGTTAATAATTTTATTTGCATACCAAGGAATGTTTGCCAGTTATTGTTGTTTAAATTTATGAGGATTCAAATTTAATACCCAATCCCGGCAAATCATTAAACAATATTTTTCCAAAATCAAATTTTACACCTTCGGCTATATCTTCGGCCAGTAACAATGGGCCATCCATATCCACATAATCCAGCATAGGTGCAAGTTGTGCAATGGCAGCGGTGCCAACCGAACTTTCATTCATACAACCAACCATCACCTTCATATCAAGTTCTTTCGCTTTAATTATCATTCGCCGGGCAGGTGTAATACCGCTGCACTTGGTTAATTTAATATTGATGCCATGAAAATGATTGTAACATTTCTCTACATCATTTTCAAAAACACAACTTTCATCTGCAATCAATGGCAATGCCGATCGTTCAAATAAAATTTTCATTCCCTCCCAATCATCTTTTGCCAGAGGCTGCTCAATAAATTCAACACCTAACTCTTTTAGAACAGGTATTTTTTGTAAAGCCTGTTCCAGTGTCCAGCCTGCATTTGCATCTACCCTTAAAATTGCATCAGTATGTTTGCGTAATTCAGTCACCATTTCAATATCATCCTCAACTCCTACTTTTATTTTATAAATGGGCCAGGGTTTTTCTTTCATTTTGGCAACCATGTTCTCAATAGTATCTATACCAATTGTAAAATCAGTTAATGGCGCTGCAGCAATATCCAGCCCCCATAATTCGTGCAGCAGTTTTCTTTTTAACTTGCCGTAAATATCCCATCCGGCCATATCTAGCGCACAAACCAAAAACGGATTTGCCGGAAATAAATGATGCAGGTAATGCCAGTATCTTTCGGGATCGGAAAAAGCAAATTTTTCGACAAATATCTTTTTTCGTTCCAGGTCTTCTGCCATTTTTTCTACCGGAATATTATAGTAACTGATGCCGGGCGCTTCGCCATAACCCTTGATGCCCATAAAATCGAGTTTAACAATAAATGTTGGCTGATGTGTTTTAGTGCCCCTGGAAATGGTGAATGGATGATGAAAAGGAAGGTTATATATTTTGTATTGTACTTTCATTGCACCGGAAATTATCTCCCGCTTTTCTCAATATAGTTTTTTAATTCTTCATTAAAACTGTTTTCGTTCAATAAGTCTTCGAGGTTAATGTGCATGCGGTAATTCCAGTAATGTTCGGCTTCAGCAGGATTATTAATTCTTTCCTCATTGGGGTTCTCCCGTCTGATCTCTCCATTCATTCCCATCAGGTCCTGCAATTGAAAAACACTCCACATGGCAGGTGAATAAAGGTGTTGCAAAACAATTTCTTTATTGATCCAGGGCTCACAATAAACAGGCGGGTCGCCGATTTGGCCCATCAGGTGAGTATAAAAATGTTTGGTTTTAAAACTATCTTCTTCCCACCAGGCACGTATGGTACTCATATCATGTGTTGAAGGAGATACCACACTTAAATATGGTGCATCTTTAGGATGAAAGAATTCAATGCCTGTTTTTTTAGGCATCCGCTGTATCTCCAGGCTTAAAATACCCAGTTGCTCCATCACTTCCGGTACGCAATGTGGTACCATGCCCAGGTCTTCGCCGCAAACCAGCATAGCAGTTTTACTTTTTAATCCCGGCAGTTTTTTCATGGCTTCCTTTTTCCAAAGCTCATCCTGACGGTGATAAAAATAATCTATATAGATCGCTGATATTTCTTTTTGCGAATGTTTATCCAGGTTTTTAAATGAGGAAGTATCCTGCATGGAAATACGGAAATGAAACTCCTGTCCGTTTGAACCTTCTACTTCAAAAAAGATAACATTGGTGATCAGATCATACAATCCCTGCTTAACCTTATTGTCGAAAGTTTTATCCGTTTTAAAATAAGCTTCAACTTTACGCTGGGTATTAAATTTATCTTTTAGTTTTAGCCCGGTGAAAAAATATTTTTTTACTGTATCTTTTTTATCACCAAAAAGCTCTATCAATATCGAATCGGTAACATAAGGTTCAGTATACCGGTATCTCTCAAAAGTTATATTTTTTGCAAACAGTTCATTTATAGAAACCGGTAAGGCAGGTATAAATTTACCCATTATACCTTCCACTGCATGGGCCGGTATGCTCCAGATACGGAAAAATCCGAGGATGTGATCAATGCGGAAAGCGTCGAAATAATTACTCATCTGCTCAAACCTTTTACGCCACCAGGTAAAATTATCTTTTTGCATTGATTCCCAGTTATAGGTTGGGAAACTCCAGTTTTGTCCTTTTGCTGTAAATGCATCGGGTGGAGCTCCGGCCTGCTCATCCATGTGATACAGGGATGGTTCAATCCAGGCATCTACACTGTTTCGGCAAATGCCGATGGGTATATCGCCCTTAATAATCACACCGTTTTTATGTGCATATTCTGTGGCAGCTTTTAACTGCAGGTGCAAATGATATTGTGTAAAATAATGCAATGCAATTTCATCATAATGTTTTTGCAGTGGACTTACCAGTTGTTCTATTTCAGTTTCACTATAAACTGCATGGGTTTTCCAGGTATTAAATTCTGCAGTTTTATATTTATCTCTCAAATAAGAAAAAGCCGCATAAGGCTCAAGCCAGTGGCGATTGAGTTCAAAAAAAGTGATGTACACCGGGTTGTTGCGGAAACTTTCTTTTTTAAGTGAGTATAATTGACGGATAACATCAATTTTAATTTTAATTACCTCTTCGTAATCAAGTTCGGCCAGTTTATTTAATTGCTTTTGTTTTGAAGAAAGTGCAATAACCACCGCAATATTTTCTTTACCAGCTACGGTTTCAAGATTTAACAGCAGCGGGTGTAATGCAAAAGCTGAAATGGCAGAATATGGATACGAATCTTTCCAGCTATAGGTTGCGGTAGTATCATTTATCGGCAATAGCTGAATCATTTTAAGGCCCGTTTTTTTTGCCCAGTCAATCAACAGTTTAAGGTCGGCAAACTCGCCGGTGCCAAAACTTTTTTTACTGCGCAAACTAAATACCGGAATAGCAACCCCGGCTGCTTTCCAGTCTATATTATTCAGTTTTGCAAATCCATCATGTATAATGGTATAAGCATTACGGCCATCTTCATTTAATATTATCCTGTTATTTCCATCTTCAAACCTGATAAACCTGTTATCGGCGGCGTTGTAAATTCCGTATTTATATACAACCGGAAAAGCAACTTTAGTAAGGTCGAGTTGAATGGTCCACCAATTATCTTTT
>JANOVD010000374.1:0-6402 GCA_031417255.1 Chitinophagaceae bacterium | reverse complement strand
CGGGTGAGCCACCCTTGCAGGGGTGACTCACCCTAAAAGCATGATTAATAGGTTTGAATTAAAACATCTGTTGGAATATTAAGTGTATCGTGCAGATTGCGAATCATGTCTAATGTCAGCTTGCGTTTTTTATTTAAAATTTCACTTGCCCTGCTTTTAAGCCCCACCACATTGGCAAGGTCAGATTGGTTATATCCCAACTGCTCCATCCTGAATTTGATTGCTTCAATAGGATCGGGAAAATCAATAGGATATTTTACCTGTTCATATTTATCTATTAAAATGCCCAATACTTCCAGCTCATCACCCTCAGCAGAACCTGGTTTGGAATTAAAAACCACTTCCAGCCGGGCTAAAGCAGTTTCATAATCTTTCTTTGTTTTTATCAGCCGTAAAGTCATATACTTAAATTTTTGTGGCATCGGTTTTGTCGTATTGGGCATGCGTGCCAATAAAACGTATCCATAGCATTTGATAATGATAATTAATTCTTACAATCAATCTGTAGTTATAGCCTTTGATATTAAAAACTATCCTGTTGTCTTCCAGAATACTTGCAGAAGGATATTCCCTTTTAATTTCATTTGGGCTTTTCCAGGCTGCATCTTCAGCTTCCTTGTACCACGATTTTAATTGTTGTTCACAATCCGGATATTTGCTCCAAAAATCACGTAATATTTTTTTTGCAATAACTCTCAAAAACCAATTTTTATCAAAGATAAGAAAAGTTCCCGAAATGGGAAATTTATTTATTCTTATGCTTTACACTATTGGTGTCCACAGGGCTCTGTGAGAAAACAAAACAGCGGTGTGTGCTGGTGCGGAAGTGAAATTCTTCAAGTACTTCGGGGGTAATAATAATTGTGCCAAATAATTTGTTAAGAATTTCAAGTTCACCTATTTTGTCAAGTAAGATAAGGCAACTTGTATCAGAGATGATAGTTTTGTGCATTCAGAATATCATTTTCTAATTCTGTATCCGAATAATTAAATACCGATACGTTGTAGCTTCCTAAAAGCTCCATGAAAGTACGTTTGGAGTAGCCCGCAAGTTCAGCAGCCTGCCCCAGCGATAACGAACCTTTTTCATACAGCTTGGCTGCAAGCATTGTTTTAGCTTCGCTTTCATCTATATTGTCCGGTATTTGTAAAGTAAGCATTTTCATAACTAAAATCTAAAACAAATAATCAGAGTTCAAAGTAATGCTTCTAAAGGCTAATGTAAAATTTTAAAATGTCGGGGTTTTCTTTATTGCGGCGAGTACTGCCGCTTGCCATCATATCCTGTGCAGAAACTCGCTTGAGAAAGAGTAAAAACTAAAGAGCATAATAACATCCAATACTTAATCCAGCATTCCATAATTTCTCAGCCACCGGAGCATCTTTAATTTTTATAACTCCATATCTAAATGTGGGCTCTGCAATTAAGTGTATTTTATTATTTAATTTATAATCAACGCCGATACTCATCATAGGAGAGATATCAATTTTATTAAATCCGGATGTTAATGATTGTGTCTTTTTTTCTGTGCTGCCATTATTATATTCATAATTCGCAGTCTGCTTAACATTTAATAAAAAATTTGTCATGAAGCCAATACTTGTTAGAAAACGCATTTTGCTTTTTCCGAATGAAAATTTCGCCTTTAAAGGAATTCCAATATATTGGTAAGCATATGTAAATTTTACTTTTGATGGAGAAGCTGGATTTGGCGGGATGAAAATTAGATCCTGTTTTTTTGTTTTATAACCTTTGTTCGAAAATTGAATCCCTGTTTCAAATGCGACCACTTGTGAAAAATTAAAACAAATATTAAGCCCTGTTGTATATCCAAACTTTGCAATCTCTATTGCTTTTCTGTTTTGTATTACAAGATCGGTAGAAGACTTCCCATCGCTGTTTTTATGTGATCTAAAACTATAGTCGGGAGAAAAATTATAACCAATTAAAATTTTTTGTAAATGCATTGGTTCTTGTGCCTGTAGTGTAAATGATAAGAAAGCTGTAATTAATACAAGGATAAGTTTCATAAGTAGTTTTTTAGTTTTAAGAAGTTTCGGATACCGGATGTTTGTTTGGCATTGTTGGCTCACAAAAATATGCAAAACTCCTTTACTTCAAAGCATAGTTATAAATTCGGGAGCATTTAAAATTGTTGCTTTTGTCATGCTGATCCCGATAGCTATCGGGAGAAGCATCGCTCTCTGCAATGCTTGAGATGCCCGCCTGGATGGCCAGTCGGACAAGCTTCGTGCCTCATCATGACAATGGAGAAGAAAAGAGCGAAAAACAAAAGCGACAATTTTAAATGCACCCATAAATTCCCGCTTGCAAACTTCAATTTATCATTTACGTTTGCATAAATTAAACAACCATTGGCACGCAAAGCAACCTACAGAGAAAGATATACCAATAAATTAATTGCAGCCGGAGAAGAACCCGTTAAAAAAGAACGTACCGAAAGAATTCCTATTGATCCTGCCATTCAACAGCCGTATGCCGATGGAAAAGTAATTTTAATAAACAAGCCCCTGCACTGGACATCGTTTGATGTGGTGCGTAAACTGCGTAGTTTAATTCAAATAAAAAAAATAGGGCATGCCGGTACGCTTGACCCGCTGGCAACAGGTTTATTGATTGTTTGCACCGGAAAGTTTACCAAAAAGATAAATGAGTATATGGCGCAAGAGAAGGAATATACCGGCAGTATAACCCTTGGTGCTGTTACGCCAACTTATGACCTGGAAAGCGAACCAGAGCAGCAAAAAGATTTTTCATTTGTTACAAATGAAATGTTGCAAAATGCCACCGAAAAATTTGTTGGTGATATTCAACAACTACCACCAATGTTTTCGGCCATAAAAAAAGATGGGGTTGCTTTATACGAACTGGCAAGAAGGGGAGAAGAAGTAGAACTAAAACCAAGAAGCATTAACATTAACTCGTTTGAAATAACAAAAGTTGAGTTACCAATTGTATATTTTAAAGTGGTCTGTTCAACCGGCACTTACATCCGCAGCCTTGCAAACGATTATGGTGCAGCATTGGGTTGTGGTGGTTACTTAAGCAGTTTATGCCGCACAAGGATTGGGGATTTTAAAATGGAGGATGCAGAACCCCCTGAGCTTTTAAATTCAAATCAGCTTTAAAGGGTTAATCCGTTAATCCGTTAATAGGTTAATACGTTGAAAAGTTAACTGTGTAGTAAGTCTCCCCACGGATTAACTAATTAACCAATTAACTGATTAACCATTTAGAACGGATAACTTATCCCAATCGTTAAATTATAATTTTCGTAGCGCCATTTTTTGTATCGGTTATCATTGAATGTGTTACCCGGGTTAAGTGGGTCGGGAATTTGCTCACCTCTTTTAAATAAATTATTAAAACCAATATTTGGTATCTGCCATCCATTATTCTTAATTACATCCGGGCGCTTAAATCTGAATCCCATATCAAACCTCACAATAAAATAATTAAAATCGAGCCGGAAACCCGTACCCAAAGCCACGCCCAGCTCTTTGTACAGATTTTTAAATTTAAATTGGGTACTGTCTTTACCACCGCCGGGTAATGAGTTTCTGAAATTCCATACATTGCCGATATCTGCAAAAAACGCCCCTCTTAATACCAGCGAGTTGGGTATGATCTGAAAAATGGTATAGCGGTATTCAAAATTAGTTTCCAGTTGTATATCGCCGGTGCGGTCATTAAACGAATTGGATCCGTAAGGTGAAAGTGGTTGCGATCCCCTGCCGATGCCCCTTACAGGCCAGCCCCGCATGCTGTTGCTTCCACCGCCAAAATATTGTTTAAAGAAAGGCAGCGTTGTATCTTTTTTTGATGGTATCCCAACACCTCCAAATATCCTGAAAACAAAAGCAGATTTAGGCCGGCTTGCCGAGTAAATATATTCTGCATCTGCTTTTACATATTTACGCATATATTTTTCAAAAAGACCAAAGTTTCCCCAGATCAACCCCGATTCTTCGAGATTGATTTTTACACTGTGCTGCCTGTTGGTATGTTTGGGATTAATTTTATTATACCGGTAACCGATGCTGGCGCCGGCAATTAATGCAGAGTTGAATGAGTATCGTAAAAACGGATTATCGGCCAGTGTTTTTTTAAAGCTGTCTGTTTCATTATATAACCGGGCAAATTCAAAATTTATTGGTTTGAAAATCCATTGGCGGTTCTTCCGGGTTGTTCCGTTATAGCCAACACCAAAATTAAATGATTGTAAATCGAATAAATTAATACGGTTGATATAAGAAAGTTTTGTATTGATAAATGTTTCTGTTAATGTAAAACGCTTATCCCTGGCAAGTTTAGCGAAAGGAAAAACAAACCCCGGGAAACTGATATTATTTGTATAACTGATCTCATTTGAGTTGATGAGGTTCTTCCGGTTATTACTGTCGCTCCTCAAATTGAATTCAACACCGACCAGCAGCGAGTTGGTCATTTTTATTCCTTCCTTGCGCAGGTTTCGGTTAATGAAAGAAATATTACCGGATAAGCCCAGCAGGTTTCCGGCATTGGCAGCCGTTACACTGTTTGTGTTACTGGATGCCGAATAACTGGCTTCAATGGCCGCTTCGTAACCATACTGTTTGCCGGGTATTAACTGTACAATGAGATCAATCTTATGTGCACTGTCTTTTTGTTTTACTTCTTCAACAACAATATTGGTGCTTTGCCATACACCGGCCCTGGCATAGTTGTTCAGCGATTTATAAAAATCTTCCTGGTTATACAAACTTCCTTTACGTAAAACCATGTGACGTGCCAAAAACCTGTGCCGGAACAAATATTTATGGTAACGGAAAATTAAACTGGTATCGGCTGTACAGGTGTCGCATCTTTTCCTGATCAAATATTTTTCTGTCAGCGAATTATCGGTAAGCTTATCACCATTTTGATAATCTGATAAAATATAAATATTGTTGATGTAGTATGGTTTTAATTTAGTACTGTCTTTTGGAGGATTAAGTACTACGGCCAGTTTGATAGTGGGAGAGTCTCTGGCTTGCTGGGCTTCGGCCAATAACCTTAACTGTTCAAAAATGTCATCAGTAATAGTGGTTAATGCTTCTACAGTTGTATCGCCACGCATCACCAGTTCTTCGGAAGTAAATTTATAATAACCATTATTACGATACAGATCTACCAGCCTGTTTAATTCGCCCAGCACAGCAGCCTTGGTTACGGGCTCGCCTTTTTTTATTAAACTTTTATCAATGTTTTCTACAGCAAGTTTTTGCAGGTCAGGTTTACGAAGTATATAAGAAAAAGTATCAATTAAAGTTGGTTTATTTACTTCAACTGTATATTTTACATGCACCCTTTGTTGATCGTTCACCAAGGTCGTATCAGCAACAAAACCGGCTTTGGCTTTATAGTACCCGAGGTGCAACATGGAGGTTTCCATATTGCGGGCCGATTTTGCAGATGAATTACTGTCGTATGCCGGCGGACTCATAATAACATGGCGGATAAAATATTTATCTATCACATTTATCCTGGAGCTGTCGTCTAATTGTGCATTTAACCGTTGCTTTACTGTAGTCCTTTCATCTTTAGTAAATTTTCCTCCCTTAACTTCGATAATATTTTTGGTGATAAAGGGTTTATCTTTTTGATATTTTTTAGGAATGATACAGGAGGATACAAATAAACAAATGAAAACAATCAGATTGAGTTGTACTATGTGGTTGTATTTAAATAAAGGGTTAACTGGCATAAAATATTAAAGACGACTATGTTAAGCAAAACGCATACCAAATATATCCAAAGTTTATGGCACAAAAAATTCAGAGATGAACTGGGTTTGTTTATTGCAGAAGGGCCGAAGGTAGTGATGGATCTGTTAAAGAGCGGCAAATTTGTTTGTAAAGAAGTTTTTGCCCTGCATGTATGGATAAATGAACACAGTAAATTCCTTTCAACATGCAATGATATTTCAATTGAAGCAGTACAGGATTTTGAACTTAAAAAAATATCATCCTTATCTACAGCCCATAGTGTGGTGGCTGTTTTTGAAAAACGAAAACAAAATTTTAGTATTGAAACCAGGGGTAAAATAACCCTGGCATTGGATACCATACAGGATCCCGGTAACTTGGGCACCATTATCCGTATTGCTGACTGGTTTGGATTAACAGATATTGTTTGTTCTGTTGGCTGTGCCGATATGTATAATGCCAAAGTGGTACAAAGTACAATGGGTAGTTTGGGCAGGGTTAATATTATTTATACCGATCTGGCAGAATGGCTTAATGAAAATAAACAAACTAAAATTTATGCAGCTTCGCTGGAAGGGAATGTTATAAAATCGCTTGGAAATTTAAATGAAGGGATAATAATAATTGGAAACGAAGCCAATGGTGTGAGCGATG
>JANOVD010000373.1:0-1603 GCA_031417255.1 Chitinophagaceae bacterium | reverse complement strand
TGCCGCGCGCAATGGCAGGTACACGAGAAGACTCTTGTAAATGAACCTCGGCCGCGATTCACCAAACTCACCTACTGGCGGGGTATTTGGGATGCTATTCTGCCACTAACCGCACCGTTGCCAGGCACCGGTAAGATCATTGCCGCCATGCGAACCTAAATCACCAGGCAGTGAACAAGAAAAATAAGCCTGGCGACGTTCAACGCGCCAGACGCGTCCGTACCCGTGCGTGAAAATAGCCGTTTTCGAGATAGCGATACAAGTTTCTGCCAGGGCATTCTGTGCCGGCCGCGACGTCGCGGTGACCGCGAATGTTTTCCACCGGCACGTCATAGCGCGCCGCAAGCGCCGCCATCAGATTTACCACCGCATCCAGTTGCGCAGCGTTTGGTTCGACCTCGTCGAAATTGCCGACGACTTCGATCAGGGCGTGTCCCGCCGGATCGTAGTTGGTGTTGGTATCACCCGCAAAGCGAATGTCGCGGCCTTCATACAAGAGGCCATCGAGATCGATCACGTAGTGGTAGGGCACATCGATCCAGCCTCTGGTTTGGCGCGACCACGATTGCAAATCGCGCAAATATTTCTGCGGATCTTTGCCACGCGGGAATGGCAGGCCCTGATGATGCAGGGTGATATGGCTGATAGTGTGCGGTTGCGCCAGTGACGCTGTCGCCGCAGTGCCGCCCCATTGCGCAACGCTGATGATGACAGGCACAGTGGCGGGAGGGGTCGCAATCGTCCCGCAGCCGGTGGTGGCGAGGCCGACGCAGAAAATGGAAATCCAGGAAGGTAGGCGAAACATAGATAACGTAGTTTGCACGATTTTTGCCCTTACGATACGCGCCGACCCCTGCAGGAACCGGGCTGTCGGCGCGGTTGCTGCGCGTACCCGCTTAGCGAACCAACCGGTCTTCAATCCACTTCGTCACCATCGGCCACAATGCGGCTTCGCTTTGCGGCTTGAAGAAGCCGAAATGGCCGATACGCTTCAGGCCGAATTCCGCAGGCACGATCAGCCGATAGTCTGCGGGCCGTTTGCTGTACGCGGCGTGCAACATGCGTGAGCCGTCTTCGAGCAACAACTCGTCGTCCGCAAACGTCAACGCCAGTACCGGAAATTCCGCGCTGGCATAGGCCGCGCGTGCGCCGGGTTCGCCACTGAGGATGTAATCGGGCGTGAGGCACCAGCGCCGCCACTGAAACATCGCTCCGGTGGGAATATCACCGATCACACCGAGTCGCGCACCCGGAAAGTAGCCGAACAACGGGCATAGCAGCGGTGCCAGGACGTGCCACATGAATGGTGCGGAATGGCGAATAGCCGGTGTGTTGTGGCGGCCCGATCCGCTGCCCACGGCAATGTTAATCAGCCCGGCGAGACGTTCGCGCGAGGGCAGCAACGGCGCGCACTGGCCACCGAAACTGTGACCCACTGCAATGACCGGTGCGCCAGGGTTGGCGTCCGCTGCGACATTGACCACGCTGTCGTAGTCGCGTGCTACCCAGTCGGTGAGATCGGCATTGACGCCACGCATGCTGCCGCGCAACGATTCACCGGTGCCGCGATAGTCAAACGTCCACACCGCGTAACCTTGCGAAC
>JANOVD010000372.1:0-9144 GCA_031417255.1 Chitinophagaceae bacterium | reverse complement strand
TTGGTTTTAGCAGTATCTGGGTATTGTAGAATTTTGAATAAAGCTCTCTTGGATTTAATGCATTTCCTGCCGCTGTTACAGTAAATGTTACACTGTTTGGCGGGCCTGCGGCATACCGGTTCATGTTCTGCAGGTCTTTTGAAATAGCACAGCAGGGCAATGCATTATCACTGGTCCAGCCTTCGCCAATATCGTAAGATGAAGAATATACATATTCGCCAATAACTGCTGCCCAACCCCTGTTGATCTGGTTTTTGTAATGTGTTTCAATCCGCCTCATAAAATACGGATCGGCAGGCAATGTATTTGTGGAAGTATTATTTGCTGCACTTACATACCTGAGGTTACCTCCTGCCGGATTAACAGTTAAGAAATAAGTTACCGTATCAGTTTCCAGGCTGTATTTATCGCATAGCTGGTAATCAACATCTTTATACAAATTTCTATCAGGCTTGCCATCATTCATTTCGCCCCAAAACTCCAAAAAATCGCCGCTGCCCAAAACACCCGTTGGTACCGATGTAAACATACGCACCTGTTTTCCATTGCGCCAAAGCTGAAAATTTTCGGCAGGCACCGTCCCTAATCCGGCAGCAGCCAAAATGGGCTGATAAATACGGGTAAAGGTATCTTTTGCCAGTTTAAACTTAAAATAGGTTTTACTGTAATCAATCCAACTGTTATTCAACTGTGCATAACCTGCAATTGTCAGCAATATGATAATCGGGGTTAATAGAATTTTTTTCATACTGATTGTAGATTATGGTTTATTCAGTTTCTGTTTTTCCGGCAATATTAAAACGCAATGAAAATATATGGGTATATAAAGGATTTGACTGATTGGCAAGATTTGTAAATGCATAATCAATCATGATATTTTTTATTTTAAATCCGGCACCCGCACTGGGCTGGTAAATCCAAACCTTTTTTTGATTTAAAGTATCGCTATCCTGAAACGCTCTTTGAAAATTGGTAACGCCGGCTCTTATAAAAAACACATCGCTGATGGTTGCTTCCAAACCTACATGTGGGTCAATACTCAGGGTATTGCCACTGTAGACCGTATTTCTCTTACCGTCAAATGTTACATCAATATTCGCTTCGGCCATCAGGCTTATTTTATTGCTCAGTTTAAAATCGTAGCCACCTCCTATTATCAACCGTGGGGCTGTAAGTTCGGTTGACTTTACAGGAATTTTATTATTGGTAAGGTATAAAACTTCTTTCTCCCTTTCGGTAAACTTAAAAGACCATGCATTGAAAGTGGTGGTAATATCACGAGCCACAATACCGGCATGCCATTTATCGCCGTGCATTTGCAAACCTGCATCCAAACCAAAACCCCATGCCGAGGCAAACTTGCCTACTTTACGGTAAATCACTTTGGCATTTAATCCAAAACTGATCTGCTGTTTTTCTGTTTCTTTTAATTTTTGTGCAAACGAAAAAAGAAAAGCATAATCAGCAGAAGAAAAGGTCTGAATCCTATCATAATTGAAACTGCCATCAGGCTCTACCAAAAATAAAGTGTTGGGAATATCATCTACTGCAAAACGCAACAGCGAAATACCGAGAGCCCTTTTGCCATCCTGTACGGGTATGGCAGCAGATATATAATCGTACTTGGCAATGCCGCCAAAATATTCGGCGTGCATAAGGCCAACATTTGGATGTTCCTTAATGCCCATTAATCCTGCAGGGTTCCAATAGCCTGCAGTTGCATCTTTTGCTGATGCAATCTGTGCCCCGCCCATAGCTAAACCCCTGGCGCCTGCACCAATATTTAAAAATTCATTAGAGTATTTTCTGAATTGAGAAAACCCAAAAGCCGGCAAAATGATTAGGGTAAGCAGGCATATTTTAGTGTAAAATCTCATAATAACATTGCGTTGGTTATTGAATTTAAAAGGTAGATAGATACAATAACGTAATAATACCTGGTAAATTGTTCTATATCCTTGTATAAAATTAAGCTTTATAATAGAATTTCAGCTTCGTATGTTGTATTTATTTTATGCGAATTTTAAAATTTGCTGGTAAGTTAATTTTAAAGACACTTTATAAAGTAAAATAGTTGCCTGCTCATTTACGCTTAAAGCTGAAAACCAGATTTTTAATTTGTTTTAACTTTATTAACGGCCCGCCTCCCGGAGTCGTACGGAGGGCAGGCAGCCAGTTTTTTTAAGTTGAGAAACTTATATTTTTATCAATATTTATAAGCACTTTTGCCAAAATAATACCAATTAGACATTAAAAATACATTTTTGCATGCGGATAAAATGGATTGGATACCTGCCTGACGGCAGTCAGGGATGAACACACCTGCCCGGGTGATGAGGCGGGGATTATTTTGATAAATCAAAATCCTGGATTTCTGCTTAGCAGAAAAATCTGTGTTCATCCGTTTAGTCCGTGTCATCCGTGTGCAAATACATGGTAAACGAGTACATTCTTATTATCTTACTTTTAATGTCTAAATGGTATAATAACCAAATCATAATTTAATTTTTAAAAAGAATATGCAGCCTTTAATAGAAGAATTACAATGGAGAGGAATGATACGTGACATTATGCCCGGAACAAAAGAACAATTAGATAAGGAAATGACCACTGCTTATATTGGTTTTGACCCAACCGCCGATTCATTACATGCAGGAAGTTTGGTTCAGATCATCCTGTTAAAACATTTTCAAATGGCAGGGCATAAACCAATTGTGCTTGTGGGTGGTGCCACGGGTTTAATTGGCGATCCTTCGGGAAAAAAAGAAGAAAGAAAATTACTAACCGAAGAGGAAGTAAATTATAACGCAGCAGCTATTCAAAAGCAATTATCAGGATTTCTCAATTTTGATTCGGGCGATAATGCTGCATTGATGGTAAATAATGTAGATTGGTTTAAGGGAATTACTACCATTGAATTTTTACGTGATGCCGGCAAATATTTAACCGTAAGTTATTTATTGAACAAAGGGTTTGTAAAAGACCGGCTTGCACAGGAGCAGGACATTTCATTTACGGAGTTCAATTATATTCTGATGCAGGCTTATGATTTTTTATGGCTCTTTCAGCATCATAATTGTAAACTGCAGATGGGAGGATCGGATCAATGGGGAAATATTACTGCCGGCACCGAATTGATAAGAAAAAAACTGAGGGGTGATGCTTTTGGACTGACCTGTAAATTATTAACCAAAGCAGACGGAACAAAATTTGGTAAAACTGAAGAAGGAAATATATGGTTGGATGCAAAACGAACTTCGCCTTACCAGTTTTACCAGTTTTGGTTAAATGCCAATGATGCCGATGCTGAAGACTGGATAAAAATATTTACTTTTTTAGATGAGCCAACTATAAATGATTTAATTGCTGAGCAGAAAAAAGACGCATCGAAAAGGGTTTTGCAAAAAACACTTGCCAAAGAAGTAACGATATTTGTACACGGTGAAGATGAGTACAACAAAGCCATTGAAACAACAGAAAAATTATTTGCCGATCAAAACGCACCGGCTGAAAGCCTTAGTGCACAAGACCTGGAAGGAATGGAAGGTGTTGTAAAAATAAATTTCGCTAAAGATAAAATTACTGCCGGCATTGATGTGGTTGGTTTTTTAGCAGAAACAAATATTTTTCCGAGTAAAGGAGAAGCCAGGAAAATGTTGCAGGGAGGCGGGGTAAGTATTAACCGAAATAAAATAGACAATATACAATTGGCAATTGACAATAATTTCCTGCTTCATAGTAAATATATTTTGGTACAAAAAGGAAAGAAGAATTACTTTTTGATAAATATTCTGTAACCAGGTTTTTTATAAATTAAAAAGCATCCGCCAGCTGGTGGATGCTTTTTAATTGCTTATTCACTATTGCTTATTGCCTATTGTTTCTTCGGTTCAACAGGTTTACCAGAAAGATATTTTTCAAAAAATTTATCCATTGCTTTGTAAAAATCCAAACGGTTATTTTCGTTGGCAAAGCCATGACCTTCGTCATCTTTAACCATATAATCAACCTCCACCCCTCTTTTCTTTAAAGCTTCCACCATCTGGTCGCTTTCATCTTTATTGACCCGTGGATCATTTGCTCCCTGTGCAACAAACAAAGGTGTTTTTATTTTTCCGGCATGTAATGCCGGAGAAACTTCGGCCAGCAAAGCACTGTCTTTTACCGGGTCGCCAACCATTTCGTAAAACATGGCTTTGTAAGGCTCCCAATATGGCGGTATGGTTTTCATAAAGGTGAACATGTTTGATACACCAACATAATCAACGGCACATACATATAAATCAGGTGTGAATGCAACACCTGCTAGTGTTGCATAGCCGCCGTAACTGCCGCCATAAATAGCAACACGTTTGGGGTCGGCAATTCCCTCTTTGATCAGCCACTGCACCCCATCAGTAATATCATCCTGCATGGTTTTGCCCCATTGCTTCTGGCTCTTAAGCCAAAACTCTTTTCCATAACCGGTTGAGCCACGGAAATTCATTTGCAATACGGCATAACCCCTGTTGGCAAATAACTGTGCTTCGGTATTATATCCCCAGTCATCTCTTGCCCAGGGACCGCCATGCGGATTAATTACAACCGGTAAATTTTTGGCTTCGTATCCTTTTGGCAAGGTAAGATACCCGTGTATGGTTAATCCATCTCTCGATGTATATTTAACAGGTTTCATGGATGCCATATTTTCTTCCTTCAGCCACGGGAAAGCATCAGCCAGGAATTTGGTATCACCGGTTTTCTTATCGTAGAAATAATATTTAGCAGCTACTTTATCATTGCCGGTCCAAACCACAAATTTATCTTCAGCAACATTATTTCCGTAAATGCCAATCTCATAACCTTTAAATTTATCTTTCATTTTTTTATACTCCGCTTCTGTTTCTTTATCAAGAAAATGATTTTCTCTTTTCCAGGATGTAAACGTAGCGTGTGTTAATAATTTACGCTTTTCTGAATAACCCAGGCCATCCACATCATAATCGGGGTTGGCATAAATTTCTTTTACTTCTTTTCTTGTAGCAAGATCATATTCTACAATGGTAGATATATCTCTGCCGATATTACTGCTCACATAAATATTCTTATTATCGAAAGTAAAAAACAGTATGGCAAACTGATCTTTATAGGTAGTGGTAAGAAATGAATCGAAAGGAGCCGCTTCTGTCGCACGTTGAAAATAAGTTGTATTTACGCCATCGGTTTTTGTAGCGATCCTGATAATACCGGTATGGTCAGTAAACCAGCCATCGTAGTTTTTATCATTCTGAAATAAGACTTTTAATTCTCCTGTTTCAATATTGATACTGTATGGATCAAAATACCGGGCATCACGCTTATTTAATAAGATCATTACTTCTTTTTCCTTACCGGCTATATCACGCCAGTCGTCCTGTATTTCGGTACGCACTTTTGCAAAAGGTGTTAAGGCTTTTAGATCTTTACCATCGCTGGCCACCGAAAACATCTGAAAATTCTCATCTCCGCCTACATCCTGCAGGTAAATGATGCGGTTGCCCTTCCATTGATAGCGGTAAATATTACGAACTGTATCGTTGGTTACCGGAATTGCAACGGTGTCAGATATTTTTCTTACAAACACATTGGTATGCCCGTTGTGTGGGCTCAGGTAAGAAATGTATTCCCCATCGGGCGAAATACGCCAACTGAATTTTTCGGGATTTTTAAAAAAATCTTCTACGGCAATTCTGGGTGCCTTTTCTTCGGGCTTGGTACTGCAGGCAGCAAAAAGTAACGGCAGCAGTGCCAGTAAAACAAAAAATTGTTTCTGCATTAATTTCATCATAATGAATTAGTTTAAAAAATTAAAAAAGTAATAAATGAAGGATTGGATGTAAAGATTATGGCAGTCAGAGGGAACGAAGCATCAAGATAATATCTTTTATTGCAAAACAAAAATCCCCGGTTAGGGAGGTGCATAATTTTTTGTTAAACGGAGAATTTTTCGTTTCAGCGGCCAATGCCGATAGCTATCTGCATCAATATATTTTAGTGGACAGGGTGTATAAACAAAATGCCACTCAGTGAGTGACATTTAAAATTGAAACAGTATTTAAGCGGGCTGTTATTTCAGCTTAATTTCTCTTTGCCCTGTTACTTCACATTTGAATTGATATATTGTGTCCGGTTGGCGTATAGATTCCAAAACTTTAATATTAGTTACTTTGATTTTTGACTGCTGCTTTACTAAATCTGAATCGTCCACAGGTACCAAGTTTATTATCTCTTTACCTTTTACCACTATTTGTTTTTCCGTTAAAAACTTTTCTGCTCCTGGCTGCAAAGTCATTACTTCTGTTGCATAGTCGTATATTGAATCATTCTTAGTGACTGTACATTTAACAGTAAAAGCCATGATCTTGTCTTTTGACTTGTTGACCAAATAGAGTTTTTTGTTTTCTCTTTCTTCAATTGAGCCATCCAAAGGAGAATTGCACGAATACAGTGCAAAGGTGAGTAGTAAAAGAATCTGTTTCATTTGTTGGCGATTTAAGGATAGATCGGTAAACACGTATACTGTTGTTAAATAAAGCGATTAAGGCTCACAATTTAACTGCGCTCTAAAATCACTCAAAGTGTCTTTAAGCTGATTTTTTGTTGAAATTATAGCTTGCTTCCCTACTGCTGTATCCCATTTTATCAAAGGTTTTTCTAAGGGCATCAAATTTCTTTTTATCCATGGCACATATTTTATAAAATCTCCGCTTAATCTTTCTGCCATTTGTATTGCAGTAGCTGCAATATTTGTTAATAATTCAAATGCGCTGTTAGTTTTTTCAACCTCCTCTAATTCACTTAATAAACCTTTAATTAGTGTGCAATTATTCATGTACCGATGTTTTTATACGAATATAGTATTAATCAACCCATTTTACAATACCGTGTCCACTAAAATATATTGATGCCTAGCTATCGGCATTGCCCAGCAAAGTTTTTGAAATGTAACCAACTCTAAAATGCCTGTATCACTTTCCACATTTCATCTGCTGCCAATTGATTTCTGTCCCAGCGGGGTTTTCACAGCATACTCATAATTTAAAAAGACTCTTACGTGAAACCCCGATGAATAATACACTTAAACCAACAAAACTGCCACTCTATAAATCCCTGAAATGCACAGGTAAAAAATGTTTTACAATCCCTGCTTCGTAAAATGAAGCACTGCTGTGTTCATATTCAACAAAATCCTTTGCCAGTTGCCATTTACCGCTTACCGGATTGTAGTGTATATAATCCAGTTTTTGCATTAAAAATTAATCAGAAAAAATTGCCTTGGCATCAAAAGAATCTTTAAATACTTTATGCAACTGGCCTTTCTTTTTTTCTCTTTCAGTAACTGATCTCGCTAATAAATCCAATATGCCCGTCTCTTTTTTTTCCTTAAGCCGCTCAACTATTTCATAAGCCATAAACCGTTTTGCATTGCCAATAATTTTATTTAAATCAAAATTAGCTTCGGGAAAATGCAAGATACAATGAAGGTGATTTGGCATAATAACATAGGCAACTGTGTCTGTTTTTCCTTCTTTTAAAACTTTAAACCAATTGTAAACCAGATCATAGCTTTTTGTGATTTCTATTAACGGGAGCCAGTTAAAACAGGTAAACGTACAGAAGTACATGGAATAAGCATTGGAGTGTTTATATTTAACCGGCATATAATAAAATTAAGGAATTGGCAGAATTATTAAGCAAGAGTTTTCAAACATCGGGGTTTCGCAGAAAGAATAATATTAAAAATTGAGTCTGCTTGCGAAAACCCCGCTGAGACACAGAGACACATACTCAAAATTTAAAAAGACTATTACGTGAAACCCCGATGAAGAATAAGGAATTGGCAGAATTATTAAGCAGGAGTTTTCAAACAACGGGGTTTCGCAGAAAGAATAATATTAAAAATTGAGTCTGCTTGCGAAAACCCCGCTGAGACACAAAACGGCAAATTTTAAAAATAAAAGGTTATTCCACATCAACCTGTTTTTTTATTACAGCACCTTCGGTAGCCTGCATTAAAAACCTGCGTTCTTTTAAAAGGTATCCATTTCCGTGTTCGCAAAAATGAACTTTTAAATTTTCGATGCTGATGGGGTTTCCGTAGGGTATATCAGCAATATTAGAGTGGCGTATATCGTGCCCGTCAATAATCATCACCAGCCCGCTGCCGATGGCTTCCAACTTATTATTGTCGGTTATCAGCATGGCTGTATCTTCCCCCAGGCCAATACCAATGCAGGAAGGGTTTGTTGCTACTGCCTGTGCCAGCCTGCCAAACCTTCCTCTTTTTTCAAAGTGCGAATCAAAGATCACATCCTGCATAAAACCCAGGCCGGTGGTTATTTTTACTTCGCCTTTTAAATGAGCCCTGGTGGCATTGCCTTCATAGATCATGGTATTGCTCATGGCCATGGCGCCTGCAGATGTTCCGGCAATTATAAAATCCGGTTCTTCACGATAGCGGTTTAATATTTTCTCAAAAAGATCGGTACCGCCAAATGTACTGCTCAGTCGCAACTGATTACCCCCGCTAAACATCACTACCTGGCATTTGCCGATACGTTTTAAATATTCTTCATCGGCGGTATCGGCCCGGTTACGGATATGCATTACGCCAATATTGGTGCATCCTATTTTACCAAAAGCATTCAGGTAATTATCGCCAACTTCGTAGGGGATCATGCTGGCTGTAGTGATCACTTCAATGCGGCACAAAGAGCCGCCGGCTTCATCAACAATACGGGATAAAATACCCAGTTCAAAAAAATTGAGGTTATTGCGTTGGATCTTTCCGGTCTCCAGGTCTGTACCCTTATCTTCTGCCCCTCCAATCGCAATTAGTTTTCCTTTAGCAAATTGCATTAAATCATTTTTGTGATTAATACAAAAGTAAGGGAAATCAAATTTGCATACTGTTTACTACTTGTTAACTGATGTTAATTACTTTTAGAATCAACCTTTCACAAAAGCTGATATACCTTCTACCAGGCGGTCTAAATTTTTTGTGCTGGTATACACATTGGGTGTAATTCTTACACCGCTTATATTTTCCCAAATTATTCCCACTGTATGAATTTTGTAATTCTCCCATAAAAAACTATCCAGTTCCGCAGGCTTTTTACCTTCAAC
>JANOVD010000371.1:0-10445 GCA_031417255.1 Chitinophagaceae bacterium | reverse complement strand
AAACATACCGGCCTAACCCACACCGTAATATTCGGTGGTGTTTCGCAATTACACCAAACCAATATTTTAAGAAGGGGTGTAGATATTTTAGTAGCAACCCCCGGCCGCTTACTGGATTTGATAAGCCAGGGTTTTATTGATTTAAAATTTCTGAAAATATTTGTTCTGGATGAAGCAGACCGTATGCTGGACATGGGTTTTATACACGATGTAAAAAGAATCATCACCAAACTGCCGGCAAAAAGACAAACACTTTTTTTCTCGGCAACCATGCCTCCCGAAATTCAAAAGCTGGCCAATGTGTTATTAACCAACCCGGCTTATGTGGAAGTTACACCGGCATCTTCAACAGTTGATGCCATTGATCAAAGCCTGTATTATGTTGGCAAATCTGATAAGCCAAACCTGCTCCTGCATTTACTAAAAGATGAAAAAATTGTAACCGCCCTGGTTTTTACACGAACCAAGCATGGTGCCGATAAGGTTGTAAAATTTTTACACCGAAGCCATATTACTGCTGCGGCTATTCATGGCAACAAATCGCAAAATGCCAGGCAACATGCATTGAGTAGTTTTAAAGGCGGAGGTTTACGGGTTTTGGTAGCCACCGATATTGCAGCAAGAGGTATTGATATTGATGACCTGAGCCATGTAATAAATTTTGAGCTGCCCAATGTGCCCGAAACCTATGTACATCGTATTGGGCGAACAGGCCGGGCTGGCAATACCGGTATAGCCATTTCTTTTTGCGATGCTGATGAAAGAGGCGAATTAAAAGATATTCAAAAATTGATCGGTATCAGTATTCCGGTAATTCATGAACACCCTTATCCAATTAGTATTACCAGTTTTTCGGCGCCAGTTGCCCCTCAACAAAAAGCCGCACCAAAGCGCTCCAGGGGTTTTGGGTCTTATGATAAAGGCAAGGGCAGAAATTTCAACAGCAGGCGACAGGCCAATTAAAATACCCAACAGCCACACGAATTAATCGGTAAATTTTTTGTATTTTGTTTCCTAAAACTAATTAAATATGAAACATTCTTTTTTAAAACTTTTGGGTATTGCCTGTATAGCAATCCTTTTTAGTTCATGTAACAACGAAGCTGCTAAAACCGAAACTTCGGGATTCAGCCTCGACAGCGCCAAAGCGGCCATTGCTGCCAGTAACAAAGTATTTGGTGCCAGTTTTAGTACTGGTGATTCAACTGCTTTTGTAAACCTTTACACAAGCGATGGTTGTATGTACCCGCCAAACATGCCTAAGATGTGTGGCCCGGCAGCTATTACCGCATTTTTTAACGAGGGGTATAAAGGTGGTATTAGAAATATAACCCTTACCACTGAAGAAGTTATGGGTGGAAAAGACGGCGTTATAGAAACCGGAAAATATGAGGTGTTTATTGCCGATAATGTTTCGGTAGAAAAAGGAAAATTTATAGTTGCCTGGAAAGAAGAGAGCGGCAAATGGAAGATGCACCGTGATTCCTGGAATTCAGATGCTCCGCCGCCGCCAGCTCCTCCTTTAGCTCCTGCAAAATAATAATTCAATTATTTTATACAGCCGTCCTGCCAATGCGGGGCGGTTTTTTATTTGCTGATAATTCTAAAATAAAAATGTTATTTTCATCTGCGTTTTTATCATCAACTTCGGTTTTTAATTATTTTGTTATGGCTGCCCGAAAATATTTTTCTTACTTATTAAATCCGCTGGAACTGTTGCGTACCAAAAAGGTATTGCATGTAAATCCAACAGTCGCTTCGCCAAGAAAAGAACCGGATGAAATAAAAATTTTTGTACATGATTATGATACCTCCCGCTACCTGGTTAAAGAACTAAAATCTGTTTTGGAATGTTTTCCTTATCTAAACTCTGCTACTACAACCTGGATAAATTTAGACGGGCTGCGAAAGGTTGATGTTGAAGAATTATGCAATCATTATGGTATTCATTATTTAATAACAGAAGATATACTGAGTACCGGACAGCGTCCAAAAATGGACGACATCAATGGCCTTATTTACTGTGTATTGAATATGTTGTATTTCAACGAAAAGGACTCTGCTGTGGAAACAGAGCAGATCAGTATTGTGCTGGGTAAAGATTTTGTTATCAGTTTTCAGGAAGACGCATCAAGGGATGTTTTTAATCCGTTGAGAGAAAGATTAAAAATAAACAACAGTAAAGTGAGGCAGAACGGGGCCGACTTTCTTTTTTATTCGCTGATTGATATGATCGTTGACAACTATTACCTGGTGATGGAAAAATTAGGAGAAAAGATTGAGATACTGGAAGAAGATATCATACGAAATGCCAATAAAAGAACGCTTGCAAAAATTAATTTGCTTCGCAAAGAAATGATCATACTAAAGCGTAGTATTTCGCCGGTAAGGGAGCTGGTAAACGGCATTTTAAGAAGTGAGAGTGAGTTGATAGAAGAAAGAACAGAAAAGTATTTTAAAGATGTTTATGATCATATCATCCAGGCAAATGACCTTTCGGAGAATTATCGTGATATGATGATGAACCTGCAGGACCTGTACCTGAGCAATGTAAATTTAAAAATGAACGAGGTAATGAAGGTGATGGCAGTGGTTACCTGTTTACTGGCCCCGGCAACCGTTATCGGTGGAATATTTGGGATGAACTTTGATGTAATTCCGTTTGCACATAATACAACAGGCTTCTATTCCATAGTAGGTTTAATGGTTTGTATTCCGCTGCTGATGTTATATATTTTTAAAAGAAGGGGTTGGTTTTAGTCTGCCTGTGTTTTTGTTTTTTTATAAATGGGTACCGTGCTGCAGGGTTCGCCATACATAATGCTTTTTGCAACCGGCCTCAGTAAAGACGTAACTGCAACATAAGCCGCTTCGGAAATCGGCAATTCGCCACAACCTTTTATTACCACTCTTTTATCTTCGTAACCGGCAATATTAATTGCAGCAATGTTTTTTAATAATATTGTTTTGTGTAAAAAATCGCTGTCGCCAAAAATTATTTCGTTGGCAACGGGCTGCAGATAGCTTACCACAAGCATATAGGCCCAAACCGGTATAACAGCATCGGCCGAACAGGTGAGTGCCATATTCTTTTTTTTATAAGCCGACAGGTCAAGGTTTTTCATGGTTTCCCTAAAATCTTTTTCTTTTAATATCAGGCCCATAAACAAATGATCCTTCATATCAAAAACCGCAGTTTCTTCTTTGGGATAAAAGTCTTCCAGGTCTAAAGTAATGATGCCGCTTTCAGAAACTTTATTTACAAATTCATCTGCCATATTGCAAAGATATGGCTACACTTAAAACCCCGGTAATTTTTAAAGTTAAACAATAAGCTTTGATGGTATTTTTTCCTTAAAAGGTAAACTAAAAACAAAACAGCCATCACATTTCTGTGATGGCTGTTTCAAAAATATAATTATCAGTTCAATTTAAAAAAACTTGCTTCTGTTGTCTTTAATGGTAGCTTTTTTACGCAGGCCATCGAACCAGTTTGCAACAGCTTGTGTACGTAATGCCGTTGTTTGTTGCATTCTTATTTGTGCTTTATCTTCATTTGGATTTGCTGCTCTTTCTGCTACACTGTTTACTTTAAAAACAAAAA
Organism: Chitinophagaceae bacterium; assembly: GCA_031417255.1. GTDB lineage: Bacteria > Bacteroidota > Bacteroidia > Chitinophagales > Chitinophagaceae > Ferruginibacter. Next base: position 6,841 of record JANOVD010000371.1, on the reverse strand, counting down.
CCCCGGCTTTACCGGCAATGGGTGCTGTAACTTTATTAAGATTGGCTTTATTAAATATGGCTCCAATTAATTTTGGTTCGTTACCAATTGAGTTTATAAACTGTGCTTTAAGTGTTATGGTTGAATCCTGGCCAACGGTCATTATTTCTTTTGCATATTTGGCGGCGGCACTTTCTAAAGTTGGGTTTGTGCCCAATGCTTTAATTATTTCTGCCGCTTTCTTTTCTTCCCTGATTGCGCCTTCTGCCAAAGGCCTTGCTGTAGCAACATCCTGTGTTCCTTCTTTCAGTATTTTATCAACTATGGCTACAACAAACTGCTCGCCAACGGGCATCGGGTCACTAACATCTCCCCGCTTTGCCTCAAATACCCAACGCACCAGCGCTCTGGCATCCTGCAGTTGTCCTATTTGTGCATCGTTTTCCTTTATTAAACCAGGTACTGTTATTTTTTTTAATCCTTTCTTCTGTATATATACTTCTAATTTTTTTGCGTCTTTTTCGGCAGAAAGTTTAATAGCTTCATTGCTGGCGTTGTTAATTGTTTCTTCGCTGGTAAAAATTTCTTTTGCCAAATATCCTACTTTATATGCCGGCTCAAATTTAAACTGATTTAAAACTTCTATATAATGATAACCGGCATAGCTGTTATTATCAACCCCTAAAACAATTTTCTTTGTACCCACCGGCTCGTAAAAAACGGTACGGTAAAAAGAATCAACAAGGCTGTTATTGTAATTAAAACTATATTCTCCTGCTGTTGCCTTGCTTCCCGGATCATCAGAATATTTTACCACCATACTGTTAAAGTCGGCGCCCGCTTTAATAGCCGCAGCAATACTATCAACAAGCCTGCGGGCAGTAGTATCGGGCCTAATATCTTTTGCAATTTGTCCGTCTTTTAAATCAGCAATCTTTATTAAAATATGTCGGCATCTAACACTATCCGCCTGTTGCTTAATATCTACCATTTTTGCAATCTTGTAACTATTGCCATCTATGTATGGTCCATATAATTGTCCTTTTTGTAAAGCCATAATGCTGTCCTTAAAATTTACCTGCATTTTGCTTTTCCAAATATAATCTTCGTTAAGCGGCTGTGCCGATGCGTTTCTTGCCAAAAATGTTTTTGCATTTGCATCATTTCCAAATTCAGCTTTTAATCCTTCAACCGCTCGCCTGGTTCTGGCACTATCGTCCGGGCTGGGCAGCTGGCTGAATTCAACATAAGAAATCATACGGCCTTCTTCCTGCTTAAATAAATCCTTATGCTTTTTCACATAGCTTTCAATTTCAGCATCGGTTATTTTAAGGGCGCTGTCGTTAATGGTTTGGTAAGGAATCTGAACAATTGAAACGGTTGCAAAGTTTTTGCTTTCTTTGGTGTCTTTTTCTTCCATCCATGTTGGGTAATAGGCGCTGGCATTTAATAAAGAAAAATATTTTGTAGATACACTTGTAATTTTTTGTGGTTCAATGATCTGGCTGTTTATTAGCTCCCATTGCTCACCTTTTGCTTTTTTAATATTCTGCTTTGCCTGCGATAACTTGCCTTTATCTAATTTTCCGGTTGCAGGGTCAACCATCGATCTGTCCTGCATTAATGGGTTTGATGGGTCATCACTATTTAAAATATTATCTAATTCTTTTGGTGTAAATTCAATTCCAAGTTTTGCAGCTTCGGCATAAAATATTTTTTCGGCCACTATCTGGTTCCAAACCTGCTCTCGTATTTGTGCAACACGGCTATTTGATGGTTTTTGCCCGGACTGTTGCTCTTCCTGGTTTTCCATCGTGGTTACTTTTTTACTAAACTCATTCTGATCAATGGCTTTTCCGTTTACTTTACCAATACTGCCCGTGTTGCCGCTGTAATTATTACCTCCCTGTTTAGCATCCATTAAAATAAAACCGATTAAGCTAAGCGATATAACCACAATTACAATTGCGGCCCCTTTATCACGTATTGTCTGAATAATTTGCATATCTCTTATATATTAAATTTGGACGGCAAAAATAGGGTAAAATTGAATATAAAATCTGTTTTTAAAGCCTCTAAATACATTATAATGCAGCTTGTATAAGGATTATAAGTTTTATTATATGTAGGGTAATAGCCGGTTTGCCGATATTTATAACCGGTTTTTGGGTTTTTAACAGCTGTTTGTTAATAATATTGAATTACTGTTGATAACCCTGTTTTTTACATTTGAAAACTATGCGTAAAATGAGTAAAGTTTAATATAGTTTTAAATTAAGTAGCAGGTGATGTTATTAAACCATTGTTTATACCATTATTATCAACAGGGTTAATTATTGTATATGTAATTATTGTTTCCACGACTGTAATTATTAACCCGTGTTAAAAAATAAATAAAATTAAGTGGTACATTATTGTCAGGTATAAGTTTTAATTACCGGTATTTAAATTTAAAAATGTTAATTAACTGTGGATGAGCGTTAATAAACTAAAGGATTTAATTTTGCAATAGATGCTTGTTTTAATCTTTACACATATTAACAGCCCTAGTAGTAGTAGGTGATTATATAAATAAGTAGTATTAATACATATTATGGTAGATATTAACACCGCTAAAGAAGCAATTAAAAAAACAGGTTTTTTAGATGTTGACATAGATCCAACACTTGATTTATTTACAGCAATAGAAAAATTAAAAAAGGAAAAGAATGCGATCATACTTGCTCATTATTACCAGGAACCGGATATTCAGGATGTTGCAGATTATATAGGCGACAGTTTAGGCCTTGCACAAAGGGCCGAAAAAACAGAAGCAGATATTATTGTTTTTGCCGGTGTACATTTTATGGCCGAAACTGCAAAGATTCTTAATCCATCAAAAAAAGTTTTATTACCCGATTTAAAAGCAGGCTGTTCTTTAAGTGATAGTGCACCGCCACCACTCTTTAAATTATTTAAGGATAAACACCCAGGTCATAAAGTTATTACGTACATTAATTGTTCTGCAGGTATTAAAGCATTAAGTGATATAATCTGTACTTCTTCAAACGCACAAAAAATCGTTGAAAGTTTACCGGTTTCTCAACTTATCATTTTTGCGCCTGATAAGAACCTTGGGGCTTATATCAACAAACAGACGGGTAGAAATATGGTGTTATGGAACGGAGCTTGTATGGTTCATGAAATTTTTAGTTTAGAAAAAATTACTAAATTAAAGATTCGCCATCCTCAGGCTAAAATTATTGCACATCCTGAGTGTGAAGAAGCTGTTTTAAATATAGCCGACTTTATTGGCAGTACAACCGGTTTATTAAATTTTACAAAGATAGATACCGCAACTGCATTTATTGTGGCAACCGAAACCGGTATTTTACACCAGATGCAGAGGGTAAGTCCTGATAAAACATTTATTCCGGCACCGCCAAATAACAGTTGTGCCTGTAATGATTGTCCACACATGAAATTAAACACACTGGAAAAATTATATTTGTGCCTGAAATATGAAATACCTGAAATTTTAATGGATGAAGATTTGCGGCTGGCAGCAAAGAAACCAATTGATGAAATGTTAAAAATAAGTGCAAAATATGGATTATAAAAAAACATTAAAACTATTTACTGTACTGGCTTTAACCGGTTTTATAAGTATTATTATTACCAATTGTTCAGATAAGGAAAAGAGTAATACTGATAATACTTTTTATATTGAACTGGTGAACTTTAACAACGATAGCCTGAAGAAAAAAGTGGAGGAGGATATTTTCGGAAAAGTATCTTATTATAAAAATAAGAAATTAGAGATATTATCATTAAACTATGTAACAGAAGATTATCCCAATATGCATTATTTTCAAAACGCCGAAGGTTTAGGAAAAGATATAAAACCCAACACAAAAAAAGTAAGAATTGAATTTAAGGGCCAGTATACAATTGACAGTATCAGATATTCGCTGCAAAAGTTTACTTATAGCAATAACCAATGGTTAAAAATATCAGATATGGGTTTTATAAAAGCAACCACAACCTATAAAAAAGCCAAAGAATTTGCCATTAAAGAATTTGGAAAACAGATTGTGAATAATGCTGTTGTGTATACATATAATTAAAAAAAATTTCTATTTTTTTTAAAAAGCATTAATTCTTACAACTGCATTTTCTCTAATGTTAATATAAAATACAAGTCTGAGAAATCTATACCACAAATGTAATTAGTGACACAACTGCTGCGGCATATTCCTTTTTTAAAAGCCGTGTTCTTGCACAGCATCTCTGCGTTTGGGGGGCCGCAAGGACATGTGGGCATGGTTTTAAAAACATTTGTTGAAAGGCGAAAGGATATTACTAAGGAAGAACTGATGGATTATATTTCTTTTTGTCAACTTTTACCCGGTGCGTCATCTACACAAACTCTAACCCTGATTGGATATAAGAGAGGAGGTATAAAGTTGGCGGTTCTTACTTTATTGATTTGGATTTTACCCGCATGTATTTTAATGGGAGGGCTGTCATTTGTAGTAACCGATATTGATAACAATAATATAAAGGACACTTTATTTCATTACATACAGCCAATGGCCATTGGTTTTTTAGCTTATGCGGCTTTTAAAGCATACCAGATAAGTATTAAAAATACAATTACGCAAATTATTATGTTGGTTGCACTATTGGGAACATATTTTTTATTTAAAACCCCCTGGATAATTCCGGTATTAATTGTTTGTGGCGGACTGGCTACTAATTTTAGCGACAGGCGTATTCCGGAAAAAGAAGTAATTAAACCTAAACAGATACGTTGGACAAATATCTGGGTATTTGCTTTAATTTTTGCAGTGGCCGGGTTCTTAAGCGAAACCGCCCGAAAACAAAACTGGGAAAACAAAAAACCATATAACCTGTTTGAAAACTTTTACCGTTTTGGCTCTTTTGTTTTTGGTGGCGGAGATGTGTTAATTCCGTTAATGCTTGATCAGTATGTTGTACGCCCTACTTCAGAAAGGGTTGTCAAGAAAAATCCTGACATTATTAAAGTAGAAAGAGGCGAATTATTAACTGGCGCAGGAATGGTACGTGCTATTCCCGGTCCGGTTTTTTCAATAGCGTCTTTTATGGGCGGTATTGCGTTAAAAAATGAAGGCCCCGGGTTTCAGCTACTCGGTTGTATAATTGGGTCGGTTGCCATTTTTTTGCCCAGCGCATTGTTGGTACTTTTCTTTTTTCCGGTTTGGCAAAAACTAAAAAAATTTGTTGTCGTTTTTCGTTCACTTGAGGGCATTAATGCCGCCGTGGTTGGCATTATGATGGCGGCAACACTTTATTTGCTTAAAGACGTTTCTATCATATCATTAAGCACAACCAGCCTGATAAATATTGCTGTAATTTTAGGCACTTTCCTGGTTTTGCAGTATTCCAAAATACCTCCGCCATTCATTGTTTTATTTTGTTTGTTAACGGGCCTTGTTTTTTGATCAGGTTCTGTAATATCCCCCAATTTCAATTTCTTCCTTTACAATATCGGGCACCAAAAACCGGATTGATTTTTTGTTCTTTATTAACTCACGAATATGTGTAGACGATATTTCCAGAAGAGGGGCGCTTAATACCTGTACGCTTGCACCATGTGTTTCATTAACATCAAAGCCGGATCTTTTATAAATATATATCAAATGATTTTTTACAATAACCTCATAATTTTTCCATTTGTTTATATTTTGAAAACCATCGCTGCCCATCAGAATAGAAAACTCATGCCCGGGATATTTTTCCTTTAAATAAACCAGGCTGTTAACAGTGTATGATGGTTTTGGCAAACTGAATTCAACACTGCTGGCCCTTAAATTATTTTCACCATCAATGGCCGATTTGATTAGGTGCAGGCGGTGGTATTCATTAAGCAGCGTTACAGATTTTTTAAATGGATTTTGTGGAGAAACCACAAACCAAACCTGGTTGAGATCGGTTTCGTTAACCGCATGGTTTGCAATTATCAGGTGTCCGATATGAACAGGATTAAACGAGCCGAAATAAAGTCCGATTTTCATTTACAGAATTGATGTGTAAATTATACTGTTGCTTAACGAAGCCCGGTTGTAACGGTTTCCTCAACCCAAATCATTTCTGCTTCATCAAGCCTCAGGCTTAAACGATAACCAGCAATGGTTATTGAAATTGGGTCTCCCAGGGGGGCTTTTTGATCAACCATTACAACTTCTCCGGGTATACAGCCCATTTCCATCAGCTTTAAAAAAATATCATCATTTTCAAATGCTGTAATAACTGCCGATTTTCCAACCTTCATTTCCGATAATCTCTTCTTCATGTAATTCCGTTTCTGTTGCGTTTATATCAGTTACAAATGTATCAAATCAATATTGTTATCTAATTTCGATATTAGAAATAAAGACATGCAAAAAATTCATTTTTATTCTTTCGACAGAAAACCTGCTTTAAAAGAACGCACCAGGTTAAAGCAGTTTATTGAAAAACTATTTATGCAGGAAAAGAGAAAGCTTGGAAAACTATCCTACATATTCTGTTCCGATGAGCATCTGCTTGGCATTAATAAGGATTTCCTTAAACACGATTTTTATACAGATATCATCACATTCGACCTTAGTTCTTCTAAAACCGAAACGGAAGGAGAGGTTTATTTGAGCGTTGACCGTATAAAAGACAATGCAAAAAAATTAGGGCTTTCCTTTAAAGAAGAACTGCACAGGGTTATTTTTCATGGAGCTTTACATTTATGTGGTTATAAGGATAAGAAAAAAACTAACAAACAACAGATGAGATTAGCAGAAAACAAGTATTTAAAACAGTATTTCGATTAAACCCTGTTTCACGGCGAACGGTTCCCCTGGGGAAC
>JANOVD010000370.1:0-3077 GCA_031417255.1 Chitinophagaceae bacterium | reverse complement strand
CAAAATTCGGACTACTCATTTGTGGTGCAGGTATAATACTTGTAGGATTATTGAGCTGGATTTACGATTACATTAACTCATTAGCTTAACAACACTTAACCAATAACTGATAACCCTTAACAGTACTATGGCAATAAATAAAAACCACGAATTTGAAGAACTGGATGGCGTTAAATGCGGCATAGTGGAAAAGAATGTGTTACCGGAAAGAGTTGCCTTCTTAAAAAAAATACTGGAGTATAATAAGTTCACTGTCGTTGTTGTTCCATCTCCACCACCAAAAGTTGCTGCTGCCCCGGTTGTAAAAACAGAAGAAGGCGAAGCAGCACCTCCCCCTTCGGCTGAACCAATACCAACCGTGCCAGAAACATTTACTGTTGGCCTTACAGATTATACGTTCAATACCATCAATGCTATTTTTGGGCGATTACTTAAAACACCTGACGGGCATGTGGTTACGCTGGCTTATTGGGAGCAGAGAGAAAATGAAAGCCATGATGAAGTGCCGTATTATGAGAAGAAGTAGCAGCAATACTAAAATACAAATGAATACCCTTTGCCTTTTCCTCCTGATTTCTCTAACTCTTCAAATTTTTCAATTTCCTGTTGCAGGTATTTGGCGTACTGTGCAAACATAAATGTTCTGAAAATGCTGATGTCTTCTTCTTTTCTTGTTTGTTGCAGGGCTTCAAAATAAGCTGCTTTATCTTCTTTAAAAACAATACTGAGGGGTAAATTAAAATTCAATTGCAAAAAATTCATCAGCAGGCGGGCTGTTCTTCCATTGCCATCATAAAAAGGGTGTATGGTTACCAAATCAAAATGTGCATCAAAGCAAATGTTTAGTTTTTCTGTAACATTGTTTGCGGCAATAATTTTTTCATTAATTCCCTTGCAGAGTTTGTTTACAAGCTGTTCTACTTTTTCGTAACCAACAAAATAAGTGCTTCCTGCGCTTACATTTCCTTTTCTAAAAACTCCTTTTGTGCCATCCAGTTCGCCAAATACGGTTTGGTAAATACTGCCTGTTTGTTTCATTACAGCAGCATTTATTTGTTTAATAAATTCCGGTGTAACTGTAATGTCGTCTTTCGATTTGTGAGTGATAAATAACAAAGCATTGTAGTGGTCCTGCACCATCAGGCTGTGCAGCAGGGGCTTTCCTGCCGGAGTAATACCTTCATCTAATAATAGCCTCGTTTCGGTTTCTGTTAATGTGCTGCCTTCAATGCTGGTGGAGTGGTGGGTAATGGCGTAGCCGTTAAACTTATCAAAGTCTATAATGGCTGATAAATTCAGTGATTGAAATTTTTCAATTAATGATATGATGGTTTGAGCGTTCACTTGGGCGTAAAACTACAAAGTTATTTTGAAGTTTGAGGTTTCGCAGTTTAAGGGGTGCTTGCGAAAGAATTTGATATAAATGCTTCGGCGAAAGCAACACTTTCACAGTTCGTTTTGTGTGCCGTTTATTGCAATGTCATACTCCATGTTCCTTTACCAGGTCTATATGGAATAGGAATAAAACCAAAAAGTAAACTAATTGTAATTTTAAATTTCCATTCTCCATTTATTTCTCTTTTTTCATTAGAAAATCTCCCTGTGTAATAAAGAGTTGGATGTTTTTTATCTAAACTCTTATATTCTCCATTCGGATAAATCAATGATTTTTTAGGCATGAATTTTTTAAATGAAATCATTTCGCCATCAATAACCCCAATAATCTCTCCCGTACCTTTCATACCACCGCTTTTAATATCTTCAATTACAATTCCTTTGAAATTCTTTTCGTCAAATGACTTTATTGTAATTGTAAAATAAGTTTTGTCGAAGCCCGAAGCTTTTTGAAGCTGCTCATTGTCATATTTATAATAGCCTATCCAAGTACCAGTCATATTAAGTAGGTATTTTTTAAATTTTACCCAATCTTCTCCATCACTAAGCCCTTAACCTCACTCAACTTAATTCTTTCCTGCACCATTGTATCCCTGTATCTTATTGTAACTGTATTATCTTCTTTTGTCTGGTGATCAATCGTTACACAAAATGGTGTACCAATGGCATCCATTCTTCTGTATCTTTTTCCAATCGCATCTTTCTCTTCATAAAAACACATAAAGCTGTTCTTGCAATCATTCATCAGTTCTTTAGCAATTTCGGGCAAGCCATCTTTTTTTAATAAAGGAAGAATGGCCAGTTTTGTTGGGGCGATCTTTGCCGGAATTTTTAAAACCACACGACTGTCTTCGGTACCATCTTCTTTACTCCATTTCTCTTCTTTGTATGCAAGGCTGATGATGGTTAAGAAAAGCCTGTCTAACCCAACAGAAGTTTCAACAACAAAGGGGGTGTAGTTGCCAAAAGGTTTTCCTTCTTCGTTCAGGTCATTATCAAAATACTGAATTTTCTTTTTGCTGTATTCCTGGTGCTGTTTCAGATCAAAGTCGGTACGGCTGTGAATGCCTTCCAGTTCTTTCCATCCAAAAGGAAATTCAAATTCAATATCCATTGCAGCATCGGCGTAATGCGCCAGCTTTACATGATCATGAAAGCGTAATTTTTCTGCAGGAATACCTAAACTCTCATGCCATTTTTTTCTTTCTGCCGACCAGAAATTATACCATTCCATTTGTGTGCCGGGGCGAACAAAGAACTGCATTTCCATCTGTTCAAACTCTCTCATTCTAAAAATAAATTGCCTTGCAACAATCTCGTTGCGGAAAGCCTTACCGGTTTGTGCAATACCAAACGGAATCTTCATTCTGCCGGTTTTTTGCACATTCAAAAAGTTTACAAAAATACCCTGCGCTGTTTCAGGCCTTAAATAAATAGTGTCGCTTTCTTCGGCCACGCTGCCTATTTGTGTGCTAAACATGAGGTTGAATTCCCGAACCTCTGTCCAGTTGCAGGTTTTGCTGATGCTGCATTTTATTTTATTGTCTTCAATCAGTTTTTTAATACCTGGATAATCACTGGTTGCTAAAAGCGAATCCATTGAAGCCAGAATTTCTTTTGCCAACTGTCCATTGCCACCAGCCAACTGTTCTTCAGCAAAGCCTTCAATCAAATGATCAACC